>CALWYF010000022.1 GCA_944385705.1 uncultured Oscillospiraceae bacterium
CCTGATGCGGGTGCTTGCGGCCGCCCTGAGGCGGGACGTTTGCCACAGTGCCCTCCAGCAGCTTCAGCAGGGCCTGCTGCACGCCCTCGCCGGACACGTCTCGGGTGATGGAGGTGTTCTCGCTCTTGCGGGCGATCTTATCGATCTCGTCGATATAGATAATGCCCTTCTGAGCCCGCTCCACGTCAAAGTCCGCCGCCTGGAGAAGCTTGAGAATAACGTTCTCCACATCTTCGCCCACGTAACCGGCCTCGGTGAGGGTGGTGGCGTCGGCGATGGCAAAGGGCACATCCAGCATCTTGGCCATAGTCTGGGCAAAAAGGGTTTTGCCGCTGCCGGTAGGGCCGATAAGGAGGATGTTGCTCTTCTGCAGCTCCACATCGTCGTCCGCCGGATGGAGTATACGTTTATAGTGGTTGTATACTGCAACGGACAGGACCTTCTTCGCTCTGTCCTGGCCAATGACATAGTCGTCCAGCCTGGCCTTTATCTGCATTGGTTTAGGCAGTTTGGAAAACTCCAGAGGCAGCCCGTCATAACCTGTAATCTGAGAAGTCTCCTCAGCCTCCCCCACGATGCTGGCGCACATACGCACACACTCATCGCAGATATAGCAGTTGTTGCCGGCTATCATCCTTTCCACCAGGGACTGGGGCTTGCCGCAAAAAGAGCATCTTATGCTTCTTCTGTCTTCATTTCTAGCCATATGTTATCCCCTCTTAAAACTATGGGGGAACTGTCGTTCCCCCATAAGAAAGTATCAACGCTTGTAGATGACCTTATCTATGAGTCCGTAGTCCTTAGCTTCCTCTGCGGTCATAAAGTGGTCACGCTCACAGTCTCGCTCTACTTCTTCCACGCTCTTGCCGGTGTTGGCAGCCAGGATGGAGTTGAGCTTTTTCTTTATCTTCAGTATCTGCTCGGCCTGGATCTGGATGTCGGTGCACTGGCCCTGGCTGCCGCCGGAGGGCTGGTGAATCATTATCTCCGCATTAGGCAGAGCAATACGCTTGCCCTTGGCTCCGGAGGAAAGGAGGAAGGCACCCATGGAGGCGGCCATACCAATGCAGATAGTGGACACGTCCGGCTTTATATACTGCATGGTGTCGTATATAGCCAGGCCGGAGGTGACGCTGCCGCCGGGACTGTTTATATAAAACTGTATGTCCTTATCCGGGTCCTGGGCTTCCAGATAGAGAAGCTGTGCCACCACCAGGCTTGCGGTGGTGTCGTTGACCTCTTCCGACAGCATGACTATGCGGTCGTTAAGCAGTCTTGAGAAAATGTCGTAAGAGCGCTCGCCTCTGCTGGTCTGCTCTACAACATATGGAACTAAACTCATTGTATTAAACTCTCCTTCCAAATATCAGCATCCAAGAGAGCATATCCTTATCGGCGAAAAATTATTCAGCCTTATCCTCGGCCTTTTCCACCTGGGCGCTGTCTATAATGATATTGGTGGCACGCTCTTTCTTCAGCTCGTCCTCAATAAAGTCCTTGCTGAAATAGCTCTTCATATCCTCCACCTTGGCGCCAATGCCCTCGGCAACCTTCTTCATGTACTCTTCGGTGTCTTCCTCGGTGACCTCCATGTTCTCCGCCTTGACCACGGCCTCCAGCAGGAGCTCGGTCTTCACCTGCATCTCTGCGGAGGGACGGATGGCTGCGGCATCCACGCCCATCATCTTCAGCAGATCCTCCAGAGAGGTCTTTCTGTCGGTAAAGCCGAAGTTTGCGGCGTAGTTACGCACCATCTCCTCCAGCTTGTCGTCGATCATGACGGCAGGGATATCAACGGTCATGTTCTCGCAGGCCTTGCGGATTATCTCGGAGCGGAACTTGTTGTCGGCCATCTCCTGCTGCTGCTTTTCCTGCTTTGCACGGATATCGGCCTTGTACTCGTCAAGAGTGTCGAACTCTGAAACGTCCTTGGCAAACTCGTCGTCCAGCTCAGGCAGCTCCTTGGTAGAGAGGCTGTTGAGCTTGACCTTGAACACAACGTCCTTGCCTGCCAGGTCGGCCACATAGTCCTGGGGGAAGGTGATGTTTATATCCTTCTCCTCGCCTATCTTCATGCCCACGATCTGCTCCTCAAAGCCGGGAACGAAGGAACCGGAGCCCAGCTCCAGGTCATAGCCCTCTGCCTTGCCGCCGTCGAAGCGCTCTCCGTTCAGATAGCCGTCAAAGTCGATGTTGGCGGTGTCGCCCATCTGAGCCTCCCTGTCGTCCACGGTAAGGATGCGGGCGTTGCGCTTGCGGGCAGCTTCCAGCTCCTTGTCCACTTCCTCATCGGTGACCTTGACTTCGTCCTTCTGTGCGCTGAGGCCCTTGTACTGGCCCAGGGTTACCTCGGGGTAAAGAGTAACTTCAAAGGTGTATTCAACGGTGCGATCATCGCTGACCTTCACATCGGAGATGGCGGGAGCGCCCACAATACGCAGCTGGGACTCCTTCAGGCCCTGGTCGAAGGCCTTGGGGGCCAGCTCGTCCATTGCATCCTGATAGAAGACCTCATGGCCGTACATGCCCTCAACTACGGCACGGGGGGCTTTGCCTTTGCGGAAACCGGGGATATATATAGAACTCTTATTCTTCAGGTAAGCGCCGTTGACTGCGGCCTCAAATTCGGCAGCGTCGGTCTCCACCTGAAAAGTAGCGGTATTATTCTCTTTTTTCTCTACATTCTTGACTGTCATGTTTCTTTCCTCCTAAATATGTGTCTGCACGCACTGTAGAATAATAACAGATATCAGCTGTAAAATCAATGACAAATTAATGAATTCGCACTTTTTCTAGTCCATAAGTTTCACCGGACAAAAGTCCAGATAATCAGCGGAGACCAGCCTGAATTCCGTGCCATCTCTCCAGCCCTTGAAAGCGGCGGAGCAGCCCCGTCCATGGATGTGTCCGTAGCAGCAGAGCCGTACCCGGTGCTCCTTGAGTAGCTCCAGTATCTCAGGGCAGCTGTAATGGAGATATATGGGAGGATAGTGGAGAAAGGCCAATTTCGGCTTGTCTCCGGCGGCTTTCAGGGAGGCCTCCAGGCGCATTATCTCCCTGCGCATTATTTTCTTGTCATGCTCTCCGCCCTTTTCCTCCTCGTAGAACCAGCCCCTGGTACCGCATAGGGCAAAGCCCTTGTAATCAAAGCAGTTGTTGTAAAGGATCTCGATACTGTCTATACCGTTTTCATCAAAAAAGCGCCGGGCCTTGGCGGCAGTGCTCCACCAGTAGTCGTGGTTGCCCTTCAGTATAATCTTTTTCCCCGGCAGAGAGTGGATAAAAAGAAAGTCCTCCCGGCACTCCTCAATGCCCATGCCCCAGCTGATGTCCCCGCAGATGACGCAGACATCATCAGCTTCAAGGCGGGCAAAGCCCTTTTTCAGTTTTTCGGCGTGGTTTTCCCATTTGTCTCCAAAGATATCCATAGGCTTCTGGCTGCCCAGGGACAGGTGGGTATCGCCTATTGCGTAAAGCGCCATAGAATCCGTCCTCAGAATAAAAATGTTTGTAAAAACAAATACTAACAGGGCAATTCAATAATTGGAGGCGTAAAGATGAACGACAAAAAGACATCCGGTCCCAACCCCGGCGTGGGCTGCGACGTGACCAACTGCAAGTACAACACCGTAGACTGCAAGTGCAGTGCAGCAAAAATCAGCGTTCAGAACGAAAAGGCCAGCACCAAGGGCGAGACCTACTGCTCCACCTTCTGTCCCAGGGGCACCTGCTGAAAAATCCCCGGCCCGTCCGGGGGTACATAGTTTCTTATTGAAAAGCGTCCTCTATGTGGTTTATCTCTATCCTGCGGCTCTTCTCCCCTTCCGGGGCATAGAGCTCGATTACGTCGAAGCGGGGCTGCAAATCCGTGTCATGGCAGGAGAGCCAAAGC
Source organism: uncultured Oscillospiraceae bacterium (assembly GCA_944385705.1). Classification (GTDB taxonomy): domain Bacteria; phylum Bacillota; class Clostridia; order Oscillospirales; family Oscillospiraceae; genus Limivicinus. The sequence continues at coordinate 3,893 of CALWYF010000022.1, forward strand.
TCCGCCGCAGTGATGATGCGCCGCTGCTTTCCCCTGTCCACAAATTCCCTTGCCTGGGCGAAGGCGGCATCCTTTCTCAGCTTTACCTCTACGAAGGCCAGGTATCCGCCCCGGCTTGCAATGAGGTCTATCTCTCCGAAGCGGCATGAGAAGTTTCTCTCCAGTATTTTGTAACCCTTCCGCCTCAGGTAATTTGCTGCCTTATCTTCTCCCCAGCTGCCCAGACTCTTTCTGTCCATCAGTGCATCTTCCTCAGAAAGCTCAGCCTGTGTATGGGGCTGGGCCCGTATTCTCTCAGAGCCTCATAATGGAGCTTTGTGCCGTAGCCCTTGTGCTGCCGGAAATGATATTGAGGGTAAAGTTCATCCATCTGCAGCATATAGCGGTCACGGCTTACCTTGGCCAGCACCGAGGCCGCCGCAATATCGGCGCAAAGGGAATCTCCCTTCACCACGCAGCGGCTGGCAAGTTCGATTCCGCTGTTTCTGTTGCCGTCTATAAGGGCCAGCTCCGGCCGGGGTTCAAGCTGAGCGATGGCCCGGTTCATAGCCAGGAAGGTAGCCCCCAGGATATTCAGCTCCTCTATCTCCTCCACAGAGGCAAAGGCTATGCCGTAGCTCAATGCAGCAGCTTTTATGGGCTCAAAGAGCTCCTCCCGCTTTTTCTCCGTCAGCTTCTTGGAATCGTTGAGACCGGGTATCTCAAGACCCCGGGGCAAAATGACGGCGGCGGCGCAGACGGGCCCGGCCAAGGGTCCCCGGCCCGCCTCGTCCACGCCGCAGATAAGTTTATAGCCCTGAGCATATATCTCGTTTTCCAGTTCCCACAACTCAGTCATCAGGAGCCTCCAGGCTGAGCCTGCCCAGCTTGCCCTCGTGGTATTCACCCAGGAGGGTGTTGGCCATGCGCTCCATATCGTATTCCCCTTTGGAGACAAGAAATCCCCGTTTTTTTGCTGCCTGTTCCAGAAGCTCAAAGCCGTTCATATCCGGGTCCGGAGCAAACTTGTAGCGCTCCTCTATAGCCTTGGGGTACATTTCTCTCAAACGCAGCATGAAGTTTGCCCCCAGGGTCTCCTTGTCCAGCACGTCGGCCTTGATGGCGTTGGTGATTGCCAGCATCTCCCCCACCTCCTGGCTGTCAAAACGGGGCCAGAGTATGCCGGGAGTATCCAGCAGGTCAAGACCTGAGTCAATGTTTATCCACTGTTTGCCTCTTGTGACTCCCGGCCTGTCCCCGGCAATGGCGGCCTTGCGCCCGGCCACTTTGTTTATAAAGGTGGACTTGCCCACGTTGGGAATACCCAGTATCATCACCCGGAGGGTGCGCCCCACCTGACCTTTGCTCTCATATTCTTTCAGCTTGTCGGCCAGCAGACGGCGCACGGCGGGGGCAAAGCCGTTTACGCCCTTGCCGCTTTTGGCATCGGTCTCCAGTACGGAAAAGCCCCGGGCCTCATAGTACTTCTTCCACCTTGCGGTCATTGCCGGGTCTGCCAGGTCAATGCGGTTGAGGATGATGAGCCGGGGCTTGTCCCCTGCCAGGCGGTCTATGTCCGGGTTCCGGCTGGCCCTGGGTATGCGGGCATCAAGAAGCTCGCACACGGCGTCCACCATTTTCAGGTTTTCCTCAATCATGCGCTGGGCCTTGGTCATGTGGCCGGGGAACCACTGGATGTTCATTTTCTCGTACATATCTTTTCCCTGCGTCACTTTATGCTTCTCATCTGTGACAGGGGGTAGACCACAAAGTAGGCTTTACCCAGAATGAGCCGGCTGTCCACCATGCCTATCTCTGCCTTGCGGCTGTCGGTGGAGGCGTTGCGGTTATCACCCATAACAAAGACGCAGCCCTCCGGTACAGTCTGGGGTCCGATAAAATCAATCTTGTTTGTAGTAGGCTCCATTATATAGTCCTCTTCCAAAGGCTCTCCGTCCACATAGACAATGCCGTTATCAAAGTCTATGTTTATCACCTGGCCCTCGGTGGCGATGACACGCTTTACCAGAGCCCGCTCAGGGTCATATTCGTCCTTTTTGAATACCACAACATCCCCGGCCTTGGGGGAATAGAAGAGTCCGGACACCAGCATCTTGTCGCCGTTGTTGAGAGTGGGGTTCATGGATGTACCCCTCACGTCAATAAGCCTGATGAAAAAAGCAAAGATGACCACGCAGATAATCAGAGCTATGCTCAGGCAGTGTATCCAGTCGTATATCTCCCTGCGGGATTTCTCTCCAAAGGAGAGTTCCGGCAGACTTTCCTGTTTCTTTGTATGTTTGCTCATTTCGATCTCCATTCATCATAAAGATTCATAGTATTATACACCTGGAAGCTATAATTAAGCAACTGTTTTTCTCCCCTTGAAAGCCTGGCCTCAACTGTGATATGATGTTAAGCAATGATTTGAGGTGAAAACATGCCAAAGCTCAGCATCGTTATACCGGTATACAATGTGGAGAAATATCTTGCCAAATGCCTGGATTCGGTAATATATCCCGGCCTGGAGGACTACGAGATAGTCGTAGTCAATGACGGCTCCACCGACTCCTCCCTCTCTGTTGCGGAGGACTATGCCCGCCGCTTTCCCGGCCTCATCCGGGTCATAAGCACCGAAAACGGCGGCCTGGGCGCCGCCAGAAACGTGGGGATGGAGGCTGCCCGGGGCGAGTTCCTGTTGTTTCTGGACAGTGACGACTATCTCCGGGAAGGGGCCCTGCCTGAGATAATGGAAAAACTGAAAGAGGATTTTGACATCTGCCTTTTTGACATTCTCTCGGTAACTGAGGACGGCACCGTGCTGGACGATATCCCCCGCTGCGGCCGGCAGGGGCCCTTGTCTCTGTCCGGCTTTCCCGGGCTGCTGCTGTGTCCCCCCTCCGCCTGCAGCAAGCTCTGCCGCCGCAGTCTTTTTATGGACAGCGGCCTACGCTTTCCCAGCCGGGTATGGTATGAGGACCTGCGCACCATGCCGAAGCTCTATCTGCTCACAGATAGGATCACAGCCACTGACAGGCAGTGGTATATCTATGTTCAGCGCACCGGCTCCATCACCCGTTCGGCAAATCTGGGGCGTAACCTGGAGATAATAGATGCTGTGGATGACCTGAGCGGATATTATAAAGCCAAAGGCAAATATGAAGAATACCGAAACGAGCTTGAGTATCTGGCTTTTTATAACCAGTTTCTCACCGCAGTGGTTCGCATCTGCCTGGCGGAGCCGGGAAATCCTGTGGCGGATAAACTGCGGTCCGATTTTCTCGTCAAGTACCCTGACTTTCTGAAAAACCCCTATATGAGGGAAATGCCCTTTAAATACCGGCTTCTGACCAGACTGATCCTGCTGCGCCGCTACAGGGCGGTGGGGCTTATCATGGGCCTGAACGAGCGTATCAAGGGCAAGTAAGGGGGCGCAGCCATGGTAAAATTGAGTGTGGTCATCCCCGTGTACAATGTAGAGGACTATGTGGCCAAATGCCTTGACTCTTTGCTGGAGCCCGGCATCAGCCGCCTTAACTCCGGGGAAGAGCCGGGGTATGAGATAATCGCCGTCAACGACGGCTCCACCGACTCCTCCGGCGAAATAGTTGCCGGATACGCAGAGCGCTGCCCGGAGCTGGTAAAGCTTATCACCATAGAAAACAGCGGCCAGGGCCAGGCCCGAAATGTGGGCATGGAGGCCGCCTCCGGGGAATTTCTCTATTTCATAGACAGTGACGATTATCTGGCCCCAGGGGCCATGGCAGAGCTTCTGGATGCTCTGGAGCAGGATTTTGATATCTGCATCTTTGACTCCATAGCTGTGAATACCCTGGGGGACGAATTGGAATACCGCCCCGGCTGCCGGTGCGGCGCTCCCCTCTCCCTTTCCTCCCACCCGGAGCTGCTGCTGGAAAATCCCGACGTGTGGAACAAAATTTTCCGCCGCAGCTTGTTTATGGACAATGGCATTCGCTTCACTCCCCGGGTCTGGTTCGAGGACCTGCGCACAGTTCCGAGGCTCTATGCCTATACGGACCGGATAATATATATCCCCAAGGCCTGGCACCGTTACGTTCAGCGGCCGGACTCCGTCACCAACACCAGCAAGGTCCGGCGGAATCTGGAGATAATTCCGGCGGTGGACGAGCTGCTGGACTTTTATAAGTCTCTGGGGATGTACGGGCAGTTGAAGGACGTGCTGGAATATCTGGCCTTTCACAGCCAGTTTCTCACCTCCTCGGTAAGAGCAAACCTGGCAGACTGGAAAAGCCCTGTTCAGGGAGAGCTGGCCCGGGACTTTCTAAGGAAATTCCCCGACTATAAGTCAAATCCCTATGTGGGCAGTATGAGCCTCCAGCACAAGCTGCTAAGTTTTCTGCTGATGCACCGGATGTATCTCAGCGTACATGTACTGATGAAGCTGAATAACAGACTTAAAAACAAGAGAGTGTAAGTATAAATTAAAGGCGGGGCCAAAGCCCTGCCTTTAATTTATACTCTGTTCATCTAGAAAGTCTAGCCTTTAAATCCAGCATACCAATAGCCAGCCGGTCCAGACCCAGATAATTAAGCCGCATGATAAACCTTCTCTTTCCGCTCTCCTTTTTGTAAGCGGAACAATGAACCAGATCCGGTATCTTTTCCCGCACATAGGCCCGAAGCCGGGAGAGCACCTCGTCCCGATCCGGTGTCCTTTGCCGGGACACCCGGCTGACGGTATCCAGAAGCACATGGTTTATAAGGAAAAATTCAAATTCCTCCCTGTGCTCCGGCAGCATATACTCTGCGAGCATGTCCATTATCTTCAGCATATCCAGGTTCTTTGCGGAGTTGTTGTTGCACATGGTGGAATCCTGGTGTCTGCGGTAGATATACAGCGGTTCCTTTACATATTCGATTTTGTTTGCCCTTATAAGCATCAGAGCGGAGAAATAGAAATCCTCGTACCATAGTCCCATGGGGAAGCGTATATCCCCCACCAGCTCCCGGCGAAAGACCTTGTTGCAGGCAGAGCCCGCCGCAGCCAGGGGATGCTCCTGAACGCAGGCGGGGAGCACTTCCTCCCGGCCGTCGTCATAGCGGGCCAGCCAGTCACAGACCGCCACATCGGCCCCGGTCTCCTCCGCTCTGGCAATGAGCTTTTCGTACATGTCCGGAGCAATGCTGTCGTCGCTGTCTATAAAACCCAGGAATTTCCCCCGGGCCTCAGGGATGGCAAAGTTCCTTGCCCGGCCCTGTCCGCCGTTATCCACCCGGCGCAGTCTTATCAGCTCCGGGTATCTGTCCCTGTACTCCTCCAGCACGGCAGCAGTACCGTCAGTGGAGCCGTCGTCCACCAGCAAAATTTCATAGTCCTCCAGGGTCTGGTTTACCAGGGAATCCAGACATTGACGGATATAGGGCAGAACATTGTAAACCGGAACAATAATACTCAGCTTCATCAAGGTTTTCTCCAAAGATTGTTTTCCTCTGTCACGGGCTTAACTCTGGTCTGATAGTATATGAGTCCCAGCACCAGGGCCATATAGAAGGATACGTTGGGCCGCCGCAGCACCGAGCCGGAGAACTGAGCCAGACCTATAAACAGAGCGAAGGTAATAAGCAGGATAAAGTTGTCCGTGGTAAAGGCGGTCTTGAAGTTTTTCAGCAGCCGCCAGATTATCAGCAGAGCAAAGTAGGCCACAAAAGCCACATAGGCTCCAAAGCCCAGGTAACCGTAGTAGTAGAATATGGCGGGCCAATCGTTCTCCAGGTCGCAGCTGCCCGTGAGCCAGATGTCGGAGACATCGATGCCGAAGAGGTGGGTCAGGCCGTCGCTGTGCTTCCACATAATGGAGGCGTAGGCGCTCTTTTGCTGTCTGACGTTTATAAGGGTCTGAGCATCGGTAGTAAAGTCATACTCCTCCATTATCTCGTCAATGGTGAAGCGCTCGAACATGTTGGGCATAATGCTCCAGAGCATTTTCCTGTAATAGTCCTCAAAAACCTGATGTACCTCCGGGTCGGAAAGTATATCCTCTTCGCTGATAGTGTTGATATCGTAGCCCATAGCCTCCAGCTGCTTGTCTATCTCGCTCTGGTTGAGCTGGGCAAAGCTGGTCTGGGCAAAGCGGACCTTGTACATAGGAGTATACGGCGTCACCAGCGCCGACAGAGCCGACAGGGCCAGCAGCGTTATCACCACCGGCTTTTTGAGCTTTGTGCCTTTGATGAATTTTTCCGCTATCATGAATCCGGCAAAGCCCGTGAATATCACGTAAACTGCAAAGTAGCAGGCCTTGGTGCCGTTGGACAGGAGCACCAGCAGCGTCAGGGCGGGCACCAGTATATTCACCAGGAGTTTTTCCGACTTCACTGCGCAGAAGACGGAGAAGGCCGCCAGGGTTACAACTATCACGCTGTTGGCGCAGCGGTTGTCGTCGATGACCCAGCCGCTTATTCCCAGGCCGTCGCCGTAGGTGACGTTGGCGGTGCCGGTAATCCAGGACAGGCCGATGGAGGCGGCGGTGATGGCAGCGGCAAAGAAGAGGCCCCAGTAGGCCTGGTTTCTTGTCTGCTCATTTCGTATGCAGTGGACAAAGCACACAGCCAGAATAGGCATCTGGGCAGTCTTGGCCGCATAGGAGATGTCAAAGCTCATGCTCACGTAGCCTATACGCATGCAGTTGATAATGTGTAGCAGACAGACAGCAGCAATGGCTGCCATGGACAGGATGAAGGCTCTTTTCTCCTTCAGGGCAAAGAGGAGATACAGGGGCAGCAGCAGCATTATCATCAGTCTGATAACCCCCGCCATGGTGCCCTCGGGATTTTTTGTCCAGTAGGCAAGAATATCCAGCACCGGCTGAAGGATAATAAGCAGCATGAGCCAGTGGTTCTGGAAGTAATTTCTTATTGACTTTATCTTGTAGTTTTCACTCATGTCTCTATCACCGAATACCATTTCTCCGCCACCTTTTCCTCTGAGAATTCCCTGGAGTGGAGCAGGGCGCAGCGGCCCATCTCTCTCAGAAGTTCAGGCTTGGCCATCATTTCAAGGAGTCTCTTTTCATAGGCCGCCTCATCCCCCTCCGGCACCAGATAGCCGTCCTCTCCCGGATGGACGATGAAGCCGGGGCCGACCCGCACGTCGTAGGCCAGGATGGGCAGGGCGCAGCTCTGTGCCTCCAGCAGAACGAAGGGGAAACCCTCGGAGCTGGAAGACATGGCAAAGACGGAGGCTTTGCACATTTCCTCTTCCACCTGTTCTCCGCTTTTCTTCCCGGCCAGGAGGACGTAATCCTCCGCCCCCAGCTCATGTATCTCCTGAGCCAGAGCGGCAGCATCCTCCCCGTCTCCCAGAATCTTCAGTTTCCAGTCTGGAGCCTGGGGGTGTATGCGGGCAAATTGCTTCATCAGCAGGTCGAAACGCTTGACCTTCGTGAGCCGCCCGGCGGCCAGCACCGTCTTCTCCCTTGGCCGCAGCTCCGGGTGCTGGGGATAGTGAACCAGGAAATTAGGCATGTAAATCAGTTTGGTGTGGCGGTTTTTCCCCGCCATCATCCTCTCTGCTTCCTCCACCAGCTGGGGCGTCAGCAACGCCAGGATATCTATGCCCTCATAGCCCTTTTCAAAGCCCCTCACATATTTCTTCTCAAAGCGGTGGTCGTGGTGCAGCTGGCCTATCTTCAGGACATTGGGGCTGCCGTAGCGAGATAAGAGCAGATTGTGTTCGTGGCGGGTGGTAATTATCACACCGTCCTGAATGTTTTTGATGACTCTGATTACGGAGCGCCGCTTGCCGATCAGTATCTTCACGCTCCTGATGCTCTCTTTTATAAAGCGCACAGGCCTGAGCTCCCGGAGCGCCGCCTTCCATTGTTCCCTGTTTGGGGTGTCCCCCAGCAGATAGAGGACCCGCACACCCTCCGCTACCGGAAAAGCAGGGGAATCCGGCATGTCGTAAACGCTGAACAGCTTCACCTCATAGCGCCGGGCAAAGAGGTTGGCCATACTGATGATGGCCTTTTCCACTCCCCCCATGCCCAGGTGCAGGGCAATGATGTTTACTGTCTTCTTATTTTTCACCTGCCCGGCCCGGAAGTCCTCCTGAGCCAGAGCCTTGATGCTGTTTATTATCTCTGCGTTGTATTGGCGCAGGTCGTCTCTCTGTTTAGGCACTCGCCGGGCTTTCACAATGGCGTCCAGCATGTCCTCCCGGCCCACCAGTCCACGGCTGTACCTCTCCAGGTTCTTGGTGCAGTAGAGGGGCAGGCCCAGAGCTTTGGCCTCCATGATGTTTAAAGGCTGGCCTTCATATCGGGAGGTGGAAACGAAGGCGTCCATCCTGTCCATGTATTTGAAGGGGTTGGTCTGCTGGCCCAGGAATGTGACCTTGTCGGTGAGCCCCAGGCTGTCCCTCTGATATTCCAGAGCAAAACGCTTGTCCCCGTCCCCTATGATGTAAAGGTGCAGATCGTCCCTGTATCTGGCCGCCTTGGCAAAGAGCTCCAGCATGATATCGTAGCCTTTCTGGTGGCATAACCTGCCCAGAGCCACAAAGTTCAGCTTGTCCGGGTCCGGGGAAAAGTCAAGGGCTTCTCCCGCCTTCTGATATATCTCCCCGGTGTCGATGGTGTTTTGGATGACGGTGAATTTCTCCGGGTCGTAAATGCCGCTGCTGACCATAAAGGGCTCTATTACCCCTTGGGAGACGCCCACAAATTTGTCGTAATATTTGAACTTGTCCTTGAAGTTGAACCACAGGACCCGGTACTTCCACTCGTTTTCCAGCTTCACGCTGACATTGTTGTGTATCCACATCACCCGACGCTTGGCCGGGACGGTGAGAGCCCCAAGGGCGCAGGAGAACTGGTAGGAGTTGAAGTCTATAGCCAGGTCGTACTCCGGGCAGTCTCCGAAATCCAGGCTCACCATATTCCTGGCGATGTCAAAAGGGATGAAGGAGCAGAGCCTCGGCAGGTGCTTCAGGTATTTTATATTCAGCTGGGGCGGAAAATCCACCTTCCAGAAGGACTTCTTGTCCGAAAGGTAGAGATCCACCTGAAAATGCTCATAGTCAAAGTTCCGCAGGAGGTTCACCAGGGACTTCTGAATCCCTCCCACGTCCAGATTATCCTGAAAGAAGGCTATCCTCTTCATTAAGACATCCTCACGAAAACATGTTATGACAGTTTATTTTAACTCAAAATCTCCCGTATGTAAAGTTTAAGCTGTCTCTCTCTGCTTCAGCCGCAAAAATTCTCCCGGAGCTGACTGCTCCGGGAGATTTTGCATCATGTCTGTTTTCTTCTATATACCCGCTCTTCCGTCACCACGGCATCCATGGGGATGTCCCAGCTCTGAGCCTCAAGGGCCTCCGCCCGCTGAAACTCGTAGGCCACGGCAACGAATTTTGCTTTGGTGCACCTGAGCAGGAAACGGTCATAATAGCCCCCGCCCATGCCCAGGCGGCGACAGTCCGGGTCAAAGGCGGTGCAGGGGCAGAGCACCAGATCAATTTCCTCCGGAGCAATTTCCCGGGAGAGCTCCCGTACAGGCTCCGGTATACCAAAGGCCCCGGTTTTCCAGGCCTCCTCCCCCTCCGGCAGCAGGGCGCACATCTCTCCGGGTCCGGTGCACAGGGGGTAGGCAAAGACCTTCCCCCGGAGCAGCTCCAGACTCACCTCTCCCTGAACCGCCCTGTATATCATCACGATCCGGGCCAGTCTGTATTCCGGCAGCTCCTCCACTTTTGAAACTATACGCCGGGAAAGTTCTTCCACGGTGTCCCGGCTCAGAGCCTTTCTGGCGCAGCGCATCTCCCGGCGGAGCCGGTCCGTTGACTTCATTTCAGTCTCCTCTCCGCCGCCGTGACCACATGCTTCATCAGCACCGCAGAGGTAGCCCGGCCCACTCCTCCCGGCACCGGGCTTATTGCCTCCACAGTCTTTTCCACTTCCTCATATATGGCGTCTCCCACGAAGCCTCCCAGGCTTCCGTCGGCATTTTCCAGCTCCGGCAGAAAGTTCATGGACACATCCAGCACCGTCTGGCCCGGCCGCACCATGTCGCCTGTGAGGAGTCCCGGTCTTCCTGCGGCGCAGATTATCAGGTCTGCCTGTCGGCAGATGTCTCCCAGGCCTTCCGTGCGGCTGTGGCAGAGAGTGACGGTGGCATCCCTGGCCGTCAAAAGCATAGCCAGGGGCTTTCCCACCACCAGGCTTCGGCCTATCACCGCCGCCCTTTTACCCCGGCAGTTAATGCCGTAGTAATCCAGTATCTCCAGACAGGCCTGGGCAGTGCAGGGGGGAAATCCCGCTCCCTCCCCTGTGTATACAGCAGCGGCAGAGGCGGCGGTGCAGCCGTCCACGTCCTTCTCCGGTGAAAGGACATTGCATATCTCCCTCTGCTTCGCTGCAAGCGCTCCCGGCAGAGGCCGGAATATAAGGCAGCCGTGGACTTTGGCATTGGCGCTGAGTTCTTCCAGCAGCTCCTTCAGTTTCTCCGGGGCTGCAGTCTCCGGCAGCACACAGCTTTCCGTCTCTACTCCGCTTCGGGCAGCCTGGCGCCGTATACTCTTCTCGTAGGCGATATCGTCTTCCCGCTCTCCGCAGCGGACCAGAGCCAGTTTCGGGACTATGCCCTGCTCCCTGAGAGCGACACAGCGCCGGGATATATCCTCCTCCAGGGCGGCGGCCACCTCCCTGCCTGATAAAAGCTTAGCCATTTTACCTCCCCTGCTCCAGAAGAGCAGCCTTCACTTTGCCGTATATATCCCCCCAGAGCCGTTCACAGCTGTGCTGCATCTCAAGGCAGGCGGCATTCAGCTTTTCGGCCTGTTCCCTGTCCCTGAGGCTCCCGGTGTTGATGTACACGTTCAGCGCCGCCGAATCCACGGCGGCCTTTAGCATGGCGGCGGCACAGCCGGCATCGGACACCGCCATCACCGAGCCTTTTTCCGCCATCACTGCCGTCAGTTCCAGGGCCCGGCAGCCCAGTTCCATTATCTTTTTTGGAGCGGCGCAGGCTGTGAGAGTGGCCCTTTCCAGCTTCTCCTCCCGGCCCGGCTCCTCCTTCGGCAGTTTGTAGGCCCGGCTCAGAGGCAGGAAGGCCTCCGCATCCTCCGTCACTGCGTCCAGCAGCTTTTCCCGGAGCCTTTCCAGCTCCGCCGCCGCTGCCTTTATCTCCTCTTCTGCCCCGGCATAGCGTTTCTTGCCCACCGTAAGGGCGGCCACCATTTCCCCCAGGGCTGCCCCCAGGGCTCCTGCAAGGGCCGCTGCACCGCCGCCCCCGGGAGTCGGGCTGGAGGAAGCCAGCAGCCGGGTAAAGTCCCGGCAGCTCTCCTTTGTGTAGTCCATGTTATGATCCTCTCAGATTATAAGTCCGTATCTTTCGCAGAGGGGCAGCAGCTCCTCTTCCCTTATGTTTCCCTCGTACATAGCCCGTCCCTGATAGAGCCTCAGAGCCTGTTCCAAAAGCCCTGCATCTTCGCAGCAGAGACAAAGGGGCTTGGATATCATGAACTGGCAGTCGGCAAAGGCAGAGAGGTCTTCCTCTGTCCTGATGGCTATTGCCACCATCTCCCCCTCCTGCTCTTCCATAAGCTCATCCTCCAGCTCCTCTCCACAGCTGAGCACCTCCCCGTGCTTTGCCGCCGGGTCCAGGAAGAAGACCTCCTTCTCTGTGGCACAGGGCAGCTTGTCACTGTGCATAGGTGCCGGCGGGAGCATATCCAGAGCGGCGCTGCCCTTTGCCAGAGCTTCCACATGTCCGGCCTCCGTGCCGCAGCAGCCGCCGAAGATGCAGACCCCCGCCCGGGCCATTCCGGGAACGCAGGCGGAGAATTCCTCCGGCGGGCAGTTGTATACTGTCTTTCCGTCCACCGTCTCCGGCATACCCGCGTTGGGCTTTGCCATCAGAGGTATGCGGGCTATTTCCCTCAGCCTCTCCAGCTGAATCAGCATCTCCTCCGGGCCCACGGAGCAGTTGAGACCAAAGGCGTCCGCCCCCATGCCCTGCATTATCTGCAAAGCCGCAGTTACGTCGCTGCCGGTGAGAGTGCGGCCCTTCTCGTCGCAGGTAAAGCTGACAAATACCGGCTTCTCACTGACGCTCTTCACCGCCAGCAGTGCTGCCCTGGCCTCCGCCACTGTCATCATTGTCTCAATGACGAAGAGGTCCACCCCGGCCTTTTCCAGAGCTGCCGCCTGTTCGGTGTAAATCTCCACCAACTCGTCAAAGGATGCGGTGCCCAGGGGATAGAGCATCAGGCCCGTTGGTGCCAGGTCCCCGGCCACCCAGGCTCTGTCCCCCGCCGCCTTGCGGCTGAGATTCACCAGAGCCTGATTATATTCTTCTACCTTGCCGAAAATTCCGTGCTGTTCCAGCTTCACCCGGTTTGCTCCGAAGGTGGGAGCATATATTACCCGGCTGCCCGAGTCAACATAGCTGCGCTGTATCTCCAGTATGGCCTGGGGATGCTTCAGCGTCCAGCTCTCGGCGCACTCCTCTCCCGTGTAGCCCTGTTTCTGCAGCTGGGTGCCGGTGGCTCCGTCCAATATAAGGGGAAAGCTCAGTTCCATTCCAGTTCATCCTCCTTGCCAAACATCATATGTGCCGGAAAAGCCCGGTTGAAGCGGGCGTCCCCGGAGAGTTCAATATACCTGCATTTTTTCTGTATCCTGTACAGCTCCTCGCGGCTGCCCATGTCCAGCAGAGCCATGGACGCCCCGCCAAGAGCGCTGTTGCCTATAGCCTCCGCCCTGTCCACCAGCTCCTCCGGCAGCATGCCTATGGCCGCTGCGGCCTTAACGTCCAGGCCTGAACCAAAGCCCCCGGCTATATACACTCCGCCAATATCTCCGGGGCATATTCCCAGCTCCTCCATAAGTACATCTATCCCGGCGGCCACGGCAGCCTTGGCCAGCTGCAGCTGTCTCACATCCCCGGCAGTCAGGTACACCCTCTCCGTCAGATGCAGGCAGCCGTTTCCGTTCTCGTCTTCATCCAGCCACTCCCCCAGCTCCTCCGGGGCCTCCTCCGGAGGCAGCAGCCGGCCGCCCTCATCCACAGCCCCCAGCTCCAGCAGCAGGGCCAAAAGGCTGATAAGACCGGAGCCGCAGAGGCCCCTTGGCTCCTCGCCGCCTATTGTCTCCATTTCAAAGCCATTTTCTTTCCATTTTACCGTCTTCACAGCTCCGGGCATACCGGCCATACCGCAGCTGATGCCCGCCCCTTCAAAGGCCGGCCCGGAGGCCACGGCACAGCAGGCAAAACCGCTTTCGCCGCCCAGGGCCATCTCCCCGTTGGTGCCTATGTCAAGGAACAGGTTTAATCCCTCCCTGCTCCCCAGTCCCGAGGAAAGCAGCCCCGCCAAGACATCTCCCCCTACGTAGGCGGCTACACAGGGAGCGGCAAAGGTTTTAATATTTTTTATGTAAACCGGAGTCTTTTCCATAAAAAGGGTCAATGGCTTAAAGGGAGCCAGGGCCATCCCCGCCGGGGACAGGCCCATAAATATGTGCTCCATTACCGTGTTGCCCACCGCAAACAGCTCCTCCAGCTCTTTTCCCTCTCTGCCGGACCTGACCATGAGCTTATGGATAAGGGAAAAAACCTGGCTTTGTATCCGTTCTTTCAGCAGCTCCAGGCCGTCATCATGCTCAATGACATACTGGCAGCGGCTAATTACATCCGCTCCAAAGGAGCTCTGGCTGTTCCAGGCGCCGCAGCTGCCCAGCTCCCGGCCATCGGTAAGGTCGAAGAGCTTAAGGGCCAGAGTGGTAGTTCCGATATCCACGGCGACCCCCAGGCCACTGCGGCCGGTATAATGTGTTATGTCAACCTGTTTGCCTTCCCGACATATTGCTTCGTCCCCTTGCTCCGGCAAATACAGGCTGATATCTCCCTCTATCCTGTAACGGCAGGCCAGAACGCTCTCCCGGCCTGCGCTGCTTTCAATCTCCACCCGGCATTTGCCGCATTTCCCGTTTCCTCCGCAGGGCGCAGACAGCTCCAGGCCGTTACGGCGCAGGATTTCCAGAAGATTCTCCCCGGTTTTCCCTTTTAATTCAAAGTATTTGCCTCCTTGACAGGCCAAAATCCTTGACATATTTTTGCCCTTTTCCTATAATTATTTTAAGTACTTTAAGTATGATATACAGCAGATAAGGCTTTTGTCAAGGAGCATTGTGAAAGGAGCGAAATATGCCGGATCTTTTTCAGCTGGCCAGGCAGAACGGCTTCGAGCATATTGCTCCTCTGTGCATGGAAGCTCTGGAGCCTTTGCCGGAAGTGCGGGAGATGTGCGCCTCGGGCCGCTGCCTCAAATACAACCGCTGCTGGAGCTGTCCTCCCGCCTGCGGCAGTCTGGAGGACACTGCCCGTCGCATGAGCCTATACCGCCGGGGTATCCTGGTTCAGACCGTGGGGGAGCTGGAGGATGAGTTTGACAGCAAAGGCATTGCTCTGGCCCAGTCCAGACACAAGTCGGCTTTCTCAAACCTGGCCCGGCAGGCCAGATGCCTGGAGCCGGACTGCCTGCCTCTCACCGCCGGGGCCTGCACTCTCTGCCTTAAGTGCACCTGGCCGGACAAGCCCTGCCGTTTTCCTCACAGGCGGCTGTCCTCCATGGAGGCCTACGGTCTTCTGGTGAGCCGGGTTTGTATGAGTTCCGGTCTTAGGTACAATTACGGTCCCGGGACCATAAGCTTTACCTCATGTATTCTGTTCGAAAGGGAGCGGGAGCCAAATGCAGAGTCCTAAGGAAATTTTTCTTGAATTACTGAAGCCCGACGGGAAACCCGAGCGGCAGCTGAAGCAGTACGAAGCGCTGCACATAGTGCTGAATGACCCGGTAAACAGTTATCTTCGGGCCGGCCGGGGCAAGGGACGGACTAATATTGACCGTTGGGGCACCACAATAATGTGGCCGGAAGACGCTCCGGGCCCCATGCCCCACATTACCCCGGAGACTAAGGTATGCCCGGATGTCACCCGCTGGCGGGAATACGTCCACGCTCCGGATCTGGCCGCCAACTGCTCCCGGGGCTGGGAGACCTGTGCCGCCGCTGCCAGGGAAGCCGCGGGAGACAGCAAAATTGTGGCGGGCTTCATGGGCACCGGCATATTTGAAGAGTGCCATTTTCTCATGGGCTTTGAGGACACCCTCACCAATCTCTACGAGCACCCGGAGGAAATGCATCAACTTATTGAGTATATTACAGATTATCGTATACAATTCGTCAAATTACTTATTGACGGACTGGCCCCGGATATGATATTCTCCCATGACGACTGGGGTGCAAAGGATTCCCTATTTATGAAGCCGGAGATGTGGCGGGATTTCTTCAAGGAACCCTACCGGCGTTTCTACGGCTACATCCGCTCCCGGGGCGTCATAGCTCTGCACCATGCCGACTCTTACCTGGTTCCCATTGTGGAGGACATGGCCGAAATAGGTATCCAGGTCTGGCAGGGTGTACTGCCGGACAACGATATACCTGCCCTTCAGCGCCGGCTGAAGGGGCGCATGGTGCTCATGGGCGGCATAGGTGCCGCCATTGATCGGCAGGATACTTCCGAAGAGGAAATACGCAGCTATGTGGGCCGCACTCTAAAAGCTTGCTGCCCCGGCGGGCACTTTATCCCCAGCATCACTTACGGTCTGGCCGGGACCGTGTTCCCCCATGTGGACCCCATCATCGACGATGAAATCGATAAATACAATTCGGTGCTCCACATGCCGGCTGTAGATGTACCCCCTCTGCCCCGGCGCATTACTGCCCCAAAGGCGGATATCTCCGTAAAAGCCGGAGAGGAGAGGGGCGGCGGCCTGCTTTCCCAGCTGTCTCAGGCCCTGTGCCGCGGACAGAAAAAGAAAGTGCTGGAACTGTGCCGTCAGGGTCTGGACCAGGGCCTTGAGGCCAGAGAGCTGCTTGACCGGGGTCTCGTGGCCGGTATGACCAAGCTTGGGGACGACTTCACCGCAGGCCGGGCTTTTGTACCGGAGATGCTTATGGCAGCCCGCTGCATGGCGGCGGCCACTGAGCTTCTCAAGCCTTGGCTCGTAAGCGGTGGAGAAAAAGCCGTGGGCCGTGTAGTGCTTGGGACCGTGAAGGGTGACATGCACGATATCGGCAAAAACCTGGTCAAAATAATGATGGAGGGCTGCGGCCTTGAGGTCATAGACCTGGGCGTGGACGTAAGTCCTGAGGACTTCGTAAACACCGCCATCGAGAAAAACTGCGGCATTATCGCCTGCTCTTCCCTGCTCACCACCACCATGGCGGAAATGCGCCGGGTCGTAAATCTGTCGGTGGAAAAAGGTATCAGGGATAAAATAAAAATAATGATTGGGGGCGCTCCCATCACTCAGAGCTTTTGTCAGGAGATCGGCGCAGACGCCTACACCGCCGACGCAGGTCAGGCGGCCAGGGTTGCCGTAGCACTTCTGAAAAGCACATGAGGCCCCGCTCGACTGCGGCCGCTTTTATTCCCGGCATGTAGTCCGACCGCTTTACGGGCTATGCTCTCCGGTTTTTCGGAGGGAGCTGATGGGTTAAAATCGCTTATCGATATTTGAAAGGAAGGTTTGTTATGGCACGGAAGAATGTTGATTCAAGCATGAAGAAAACCACCGTGAAAGAGGCGGCAGCAACGACTGCGGAAAAAGATATCCAGGTCCCGGTTAAGGCTGCATCCGCTGAAAAGGCCGCTCCTGTAGAAAAAAAGACTGAGCCCACAGTGGAGAAAAAAGCAGCCGTCGCAGAAAAGAAGGCTGAGGCTGTTGAAGAAAAGAAGGCCCCTGCCGCAAAGAAGAAAACTACTGCCGCAAAGAAGAAGGCACAGCCTGTGGCAGAAGAGAAAGCCGCTTCTGTTGAAAAGAAGGCTGAACCCGTTGTGGAAGAGAAGACCGCCGCTGTTGAAAAGAAGGCTGAACCTGCTGCGGAAGAAAAACCCGCTGCTGTGAAGAAGAAGGCAGGATCCGCTTCAGAAAAGAAGACTGCCACAACAAAAAAGAAGGCTGAGCCTGCCGAGAAGAAGGCCGCTGCTCCTGTGAAAAAGAGAGCTGCCGCTTCCAGGAAGAAGGCAGCCGCTCCCGTCGTTGAAGCCGCTCCCATTGTGGAGGCTGCTCCCGTTGAGGAAGCTGCTCCCGTCGTGGAGGCCGCTCCCGTTGTGGAAGAAGCTGCTCCCGTCGTGGAGGCTGCTCCCGTCGTGGAGGCTGCTCCCGTCGTGGAGGCTGCTCCCGTTGTGGAGGAAGCTGCTCCCGTCGTGGAGGCTGCTCCCGTTGTGGAGGAAGCCGCTCCCGTCGTAGAAGAGGCTGCTCCCGTCGTGGAAGAAGCTGCTCCCGTCGTGGAGGCCGCTCCCGTCGTTGAGGAGGCTGCTCCTGTCGTTGAGGAAGCCGCCCCAGTGTTTGACATCTCAACTTTGCCCCGCAGAAGCGTTGCTTTCATAGGTTCCGAATGTCATCCCTTTGTAAAGACCGGCGGTTTGGGCGACGTGATGTATGCTCTTCCCCGGGAGCTGGTGAAGCTCAATTGTGATGTGCGGGTCATTTTGCCCCGCTATGCCTGTATCCCCAGAAAGTTCCAGGACAAGATGGTCTACCGGGGCGAATTCTATATGGATCTCGGCAGCACCGGCCGCAACTACTATGTGGGCATAATGGAGTACGTCTGTGACGGCGTTGTCTACGATTTCATTGACAACCAGGAGTTTTTCACCTCCGGCAATCCCTATACCAATCTGGTGGATGACATTCCCAAGTATTGTTTCTTCAGTAAAGCTGCTCTGGCCGCCCTCAACTACATGAACTGGATACCGGACATCATCCACTGCCACGACTGGCAGGCCAGCCTTGTTCCGGTGTATCTGCGTACCCTGTTCAAGGACACCCCCGTGGGACGGGCCCGGTCCATACTCACCATACATAATCTGCGCTTCCAGGGCATCTTCAACATTCCCACCATAAAGTACTGGACCGGTCTTCCCGATTCAGTGTTCAACATGGGCGCTTTGCAGCAGGACTACGTCAACGCCAACATGCTTAAAGGCGGTCTGGCCTATGCCGACCGCATCACCACTGTAAGCGGCACCTACGCCTGGGAGATACAGACCGCCGAGTATGGCGAACGGCTTGAAGACCACCTGCGTTACCACAGCGGAAAGCTGAGGGGCATAGTCAACGGCATCGACTACGACATGTGGAACCCCGAGACCGACCCCGCCCTGGTGGAGAATTACGGCCTGGCCAATGTCCTCAACCACAAGATGGAGAACAAGAAGGCTCTTCAGAGAGAGCTTGGTCTGGAGGAGAATGAGGGCAAGTTCGTCATCGGCCTTGTCTCCCGCCTCACCAACCAGAAAGGCCTGGATCTGGTAAGCGCCATAGTCCCCCAGGTCCTGGACGGCAACACCCAGATGGTGGTTCTGGGTACCGGCGATGCCCAGTATGAGGACACCTTCCGCTATTACGAAGGGGCCTACAAAGGTACTTTCAGTGCCTGCATCCAGTACGATGAGGGCAGAGCCCACCGTATCTATGCCGGGGCCGATGCAGTGCTGGTACCCTCCCGCTTTGAGCCCTGCGGCCTGACCCAGCTCAACGCCATGCACTACGGCACCCTGCCTATAGTTCGTGAAACCGGAGGTCTGAAGGACACCGTGCAGCCCTACAACGATTTCACCGGCGAGGGCAACGGCTTTACCTTTGACCGCTATGACGCCGGTCTGCTGCTGGACGCCATTAACCGGGCCAAGACCGTCTACTTTACCAACCGCTACCACTGGGACGAGATAGTGCAGCGGGACATGGCAAAAGACGTGTCCTGGGCAAACTCCGCAAGGCAGTACAAGGATCTTTATCTGGAGCTGACTCAGTGGTAATTCTTCGGCGCACAAACTGAATTTATCCTGTTTTTAAAGTCCGGCAACCAGAGGTTGCCGGACTTTAACCGTTGATTGCTTGCAATGCAACCGTCCCTTATGCTAATATCTGCACATCATCAAAGCATCAGAAAGGCGGTAACAGAATGAACCTGTCCGACAGAATACAAAATCTGAGAAAGACCAGAGGCCTGTCTCAAGAGGAGCTGGCGGAAGCCCTGGGCGTATCCCGGCAGGCGGTTTCCAAATGGGAGAGCGGTCAGAGCAGCCCCGACCTGGACAAAATAGTCCAGCTCAGCGAATACTTCGGCGTAAGCACCGACCACCTGCTCAGGGGTACGGAGCTTTCAGATGCAAATGGAGAAGCTCTGAACATGGCCTTTATCTTTAATGCGGTGGCTACAGCCTTTGACCTGCTGTCCATAGTGCTGTCCGCCCTTATTTGGTACGAGACCCAGGAGGCCGGAGCCCTGATAGCCGGATTCGTATTTATAATCTTCGGTCTTATGCTCCATGTAATAGGCTCCCGGTGGGCCAAGGGCAGGGACGGGCTGGCTCTCAAGCTACGGTTCTGGAAGATAAACATCTGGCTGGTTCTCTTCCTGCCTCTGTCTCTTCTCTATAACCTTCTGGCCCTGAGCTGGCCTGCTCCCTACCCGCTGATAGCAATGAACCGGCTGATTCCCTTTGCACTTTTCTGGCTGCTGTACCTGGGGCTGAGTACAGCTGTCACACTGTGGTGTGTGAAAAAAGAGCGGGCTATGAAATAACAGGATGTATAGAAAAAATTCCGCCGTGAGAAATTTCTCATGGTGGAATTTTTATGTAAACCACATTTCAATTCTTCAAGTTTATACTCCGGCTACTCCGCTGTCCTTGGCAGCCTTATACACGGCGGCAGCCACTGACTCTCTGACTCTGGGGTCGAAGGCCAGGGGCAGGATATAATCGGCGGAGAGCTCCTCGTCGCTGACCAGGGAGGCTATGGCCTGGGCGGCAGCCAGCTTCATTTCCTCGTTTATATCCCTTGCCCGGGCGTCCAGAGCGCCCCGGAATATGCCGGGGAATGCCAGGACATTGTTCACCTGGTTTGGGTAATCGCTGCGGCCGGTGGACACCACGGCAGCTCCTGCTGCCTTGGCTTCGTCAGGCAAAATCTCCGGAACCGGGTTTGCACAGGCAAAGATTATGGAGTCCTTATTCATGCTTCTCACCATGTCCTGAGTGAGCAGCCCTGGGGCGGACACTCCAATGAATACGTCGGCACCCTTTATCACATCTGCCAGGCTTCCCTGCTCTCTGCCGGGGTTGGTCATTGCGGCTATCTCCGCTTTGGCCGGGTTCAGACCTGGGCGGCCGGAGTAGATAGCTCCGCTCCTGTCGCACATAATGATGTTCCCGACTCCCGCTCCTGCCAGCAGCTTCACCACGGCAGTGCCTGCGGCCCCTGCCCCGGAAGTGACTACCTTTATCTTCTCAAGCTCTCTCCCCGTAAGACGCAGAGCATTTTTCAATGCTGCCATGACGATGACGGCGGTACCGTGCTGGTCGTCGTGGAAAATGGGAATGTCGCAGCGCTGCTTCAGTTTTTCCTCTATCTCAAAGCAGCGGGGGGCGGAGATATCCTCCAGATTAACCCCGCCGAAGGAACCGGCCAGCAGTGCCACGGTGTTTACTATATCGTCCACGTTCTTGCTGCGGATACAAAGGGGGATAGCATCCACTCCGCCAAACTCCTTGAACAGGACACACTTGCCCTCCATAACCGGCATACCCGCCTCCGGGCCGATATCTCCAAGGCCCAGCACTGCAGTGCCGTCAGTGACCACAGCCACGGTATTCCAGCGGCGGGTCAGTTCATAGCTTTTATTTATATCCTTCTGTATCTCCAGGCAGGGCTGAGCCACTCCCGGAGTATAGGCCAGGCTCAGTGCCTCCCGGCTGTCCACCTTTACCCGGGACACTACTTCTATCTTCCCTCTCAGCTGCCGGTGCAGCTCCAGAGATTTCTGTGAATAATCCATATCAGTTTCCGCCTTTCATACTTTGAAGATAGGCCGCAGGGCCGCTCTCGTATATATTACCGCCAAGACTGTCTATAGCCACAGTGAGGGGCATGTCCTCCACTTCCAGACGCCGCACCGCTTCGCATCCCAAGTCCTCCCAGCATATCAGCTCCGCAGACTTTACGCAGGCGCTCATCAGTGCTCCCGCGCCCCCCATGGCTGCCAGATACACTGCGCCGTTCCTGACCATGGCGTCGACCACATCTTTACTGCGCATACCCTTGCCTATCATCACACTCTGGCCCAAGTCCAGAAGTCTTGGAGAGTAGGCATCCATCCGGCCGGAGGTGGTGGGCCCGGCAGAGCCTATGGCCCGTCCCGGCGGCTCAGGAGTAGGGCCCACGTAATAGACGGCACTGTCTCTTATCTCAAAGGGCAGAGGTTCTCCCCTGTCCAGACATTCCATCATCCGCTTATGGGCGGCATCTCTGGCGGTATATATCTCTCCGCTGAGATACACCATGTCCCCGGCTCTAAGCTCACTTAGCTCTTCCCTGCTCAGCGGAGTCCTAAGTCTGTATTCCATCGTCTCTCAGTCTTTCCTTTCCAACACATAGTAGCTGCCGTACTGCTCCACGTCGTACAAATCCAAATCAAAGCAGTCCAGCTCGCTCTCCGCCGCCACATAGGCAGCGTCCTCCTCCGGGTCTATATCTATATCCTCCATCCGTGCAAAGGTATAGCGCTCGCCAAAGGGCAGCAGTCCCTCCGGGCAGGTCTTGCCCTGGTAGTACTCCGCATCAGTCTCATGGTAGAAAAGAGTCAGTATCTCGCTGACATAGGGCGTGTTCTCCCCCTGGCTTTTGCCGGTGATATATAATCTCTCTGCATCACTGTCTTTCAGAGCGGTCACGGCAGAGCCGAAATCTTTGAAAAAATAATAGTCCATACTTCTGGCATAGCCTCCGAAATAGGTATTGCACGGCAGGGCAAAGGCCAGCAGATAGGCAGCTGCAACACCAAGATGCGCAGGAAAAGCATTGATACGGCAGAGCACCGTATATATGCCCAGAGCGGTGAAAATGATCTGGGGATAGAAAATAATATTAATACGGTTTATATTGACCCCATTGGTGCACAGGCCGCACCACAGCCCGGTGACAAAAAAGAACAGAAGCAACACGGCGCCGTGGTTGTTTTTCATTTTGCACAGCACATATACAAACCCTGCCACTGCAAAGGGCATTGAGAAAAGGTATATGCTGCCGAAAGCGGGGATGTTGTTCCAGGGCAGATCATCACCCTGGGCAAACACGGTTCTTTGCAGTGACTTGATGTTTTCCCACAGTTGGGAGAAGAAGTTTTCGGAGAAGAAAAGGATATCATTTGAGCGGACACTGCCGGAAAAATAGGGCAGAGTGAAGGGTCCTATCTCCACGGTGTCCCAGCCGAAGTAATTTATGGCCATGACCAGAATAAAGGGCCAGGCCACCGCCAGCCAGACCGCAAGGGCCAGCAGCGCTTCCCCTATGCTAAGCTGCTTTTTTGCCAGCAGATAGATGCAGGCCATCAGCAAAAACAAGGGCATGGTATATATGGACACGCCGTAGCAGTACATGCACAGGCCGAACATCACCATGCTTATGCACAGCAGCAGCTTCCTGTGCTTCGCCTCAAGGGAGCGGTTGAGAAAATAAATTCCAAACAGGAAAAAATGGGGATACAGGTTGCAGTCCAGAGCCCAGCGGCTTTGAAGGATGTGCCAGGGGGCTATAGAGCCGAAGGCAAAAACCACCAGCGCCGCCTTCTTCCCAAAGGCATCCCGGCTGAAAAGATACAGAGCGGCCAGGCCCAGCAGGCTTATTACCAGCTGGGGCAGCCGGGCGGACACCGCATTCAGGCCCATAAGCTTTATAAACGGCACCATAAGATAACTCAGAAGGGCGCTCATCTGGCCGTAGCCCCAGGCAGTGAGATGCACCGGCAGGCTCATGCCGTAGTGGTCGGTACCGTAATCCGCCAGAGCCTTGGCGTCCACCGCCGCCATTGCTCCGTCCTGGTTGAAGCCCCCGGGCACAGTGCCGAATTTATACACCCGGACCGTTATTGCCGCCAAGGCAAAAAGCAGCAGTAAAGCCTTATACAACCTGTCGTCTATAGAAAGCTCGGCACCTGTATAAGGCCGGGACAGCATTCTGGACATGGCTACCACGGTCAGAAGCAGAGCGAGGGCAAAGAAAATTTGATTTAATGAATCCATATTTAAGATTATGTTAACTAATTAATAAATTATGTAAACCTTCACAGTTCCATACTGGCTCTTCTGGTCACATGGCAGCTTATATTCACTGCCACCGGCAGCCCCGCCACATGGGTGGGCATGGTCTCTATGTTTACTCCCAAAGCCGTGGTCCGACCCCCAAAGCCCTGGGGACCGATACCCAAAGAATTTATCTCCCGGAGCATATCCTCTTCCAGCCGGGCATAGAATTCATCCTGGTTGGGGCAGTCTATGGGCCGCAGGAGGGCGTGCTTTGCCAGGGAGGCAGCCTTGTCGAAGGTACCGCCTATACCTACTCCCACCACTATGGGCGGACAGGGGTTGGAACCGGCGGCCCTCACCGTGTCCAGCACGAAGCGCTTCACTCCCTCCACGCCATCGGCGGGCTTGAGCATGGCAAGACGGCTCATGTTTTCGCTGCCGAAGCCTTTGGGTACAACCGTAAGCTCCAGCCGGTCTCCCGGAACCAGCTCCACCGTTATGGCGGCAGGGGTATTGTCCCCGGTGTTCACCCGGCGCAGAGGGTCGGCCACTACGCTCTTGCGCAGGTAGCCCTGTTGGTAGCCACGGCGCACGCCCTCGTTGACTGCGGCATTAAAATCGCCTTCAATGTGCACATCCTGGCCCAGGCGCACAAAGACGCAGGCCATGCCCGTATCCTGGCAGACGGGCAGGTCCATCTCCCCGGCGGCCTCAATGTTCCGGCACAGCACTCCGAGGCTTGCCTCCGCCACCGGCCAGGGCTCCCCTTCCCGGGCTGCATTCATGGCCCGTACTATATCCTCCGGCAGCTGCTTATTTGCCCTTATGCACAGCTCCGCCACAGCGGCGCTTATATCCTCTGCTTTAACTGTACGCATGTATTCAAACGGCCCCGGCATTCCGGGGCTCTCCCCTTCCGTTATAGACGGGAATATTATTCCACCCTGTTTCCCGCCTGTCAAGTACAACAAAGGCTGTGAAGCCCGGTATATTTAAAAAATTTTACATATTTTACATATTGGTGCTTGCTAAATACGGCATCGCTGTGTTAAACTCCCCTGCGAGGTGAATGTATGAATACACTTAATTTCAATGAAAAGACCGGTTTTATCTGTGATATGGACGGTGTTATATATAAAGGGAACCAGATCCTTCCGGGTGTCACCGAATTTATCCAGTGGCTCCAGGATGAGAAAAAGGAATATCTTTTCCTCACCAACAACAGCGGCTACACTCCCAGGGAGCTGAACCAGAAGCTGGAGCGCATGGGTCTGGACGTGCCCGAGGAGCATTTCTACACCAGCGCACTGGCTACAGCCGCCTTTCTGAAAGATCAGGCTCCGGGCTGCTCCGTTTTTGCCATAGGCGAGGCGGGACTGCTTAATGCCCTGTATGATGCCGGGATAACCATGAACGATGTGAATCCCGACTATGTGGTCGTCGGAGAAGGCCGCTCCTATTCCCTGGACTCTCTTACAAAGGCCACCAACTTGGTCATGGGTGGAGCCAAGCTCATAGGTGCAAACTCCGATGTCTCCGGCCCCATTGAAGGCGGCATAGCCCCGGCCTGCCGGGCTCTGGTTGCCCCCATTGAGATGGCCACCGGCATTCAGGCCTATTTCTGCGGCAAGCCCAATCCCCTGATGATGCGTACAGGTCTGCGCATGCTCCACTGCCATTCGGCGGACGCCGTAATGATAGGCGACCGGATGGACACGGATATCATCTCCGGCTTGGAGAGCGGTATGTCCACCGTTCTGGTGCTCTCCGGCTGTTCCACTATGGACACCTTGAAGACCTATGCCTACCGCCCCTCTGTGGTAGTGGACGGCGTTGGGGATATCGTATCAATGGCCAGGGCCATGAAGTGAGTTTAGTTAATTGTCCTGCAAAACACTACATAGCGTCAAGGCCGGTGCAGAAGAATTTTGCACCGGCCTTACTGCGTTTTACGATCTATAGCCTCAGCCGAATCACGCTTTAGAGCTGAGGCATAAAAATACCGCAGCCAAAGCAATGGCTGCGGTAAAGCTCATATTGACTTTTGCTTTTCAGGCTCTGGGATGGGCCTTGTTATACACGTCCTTCAGCTGCTTCTTTACCAGCTGAGAGTACATGTGAGTGGAGGAAATATCTGCATGGCCCAGCATCTCCTGAATGGCGTGGATATCCGCACCGTTTTCCAGCAGATGGGCGGCAAAGGAGTGGCGCAGGGTGTGGGGAGTGATGTCCTTCTCTATACCCGCCTTTTTCTGATAGTATTTGACTATCTTCCAAAAGCCCTGGCGGGACATGCGCTCGCCGCTGACATTTACAAACAGTGACTGCTCGTCCGGCGTTGAGATCATCTGAGGC
Source organism: uncultured Oscillospiraceae bacterium (assembly GCA_944385705.1). Lineage (GTDB taxonomy): Bacteria > Bacillota > Clostridia > Oscillospirales > Oscillospiraceae > Limivicinus. Next base: position 29,366 of record CALWYF010000022.1, read on the forward strand.
CGCACAAGAGTTATATACTCGCTGAGAGCCTTCACTGCGGCGCTGTACATGGGGATGAAACGCTCCTTGTTGCGGCTGCAGCAGCGTATTACGCCTGCACCGAGATTTACATCGGTGATGTTCAAATCTATAAGCTCACTGACTCTTATGCCCGTGGCATACAGCAGCTCCAGCATAGCCTTATCCCGGTAGCCCTTGGCATCGACACACTGAGGCTGTTCCAGCAGCAGCTCCACTTCCTTGTTCGTGAGTATCTGTGGCAGCTTTTGTGTGCTCTTCTCCGGAACCAGACCCAAAGCCGGGTTCACCTTTATCATCTGCTTTATGCAGAAATAGGAGTAGAGGCATTTTATAGAGGCGATGCTCCTGGATACCGTGGCTACAGACTTGCCCTTGGAACGAAGCATGGCTATATAGCCGCTCAGGTCCTCCTCGTCGGCATCGATGATACCGTGCTCAGAATGGTCGTCAAGATATTCTCCCAGCTGCCTGATATCACGCAGATAGGAACTGAGGGTGTTTGCAGAGGATTTTTTATCGTCTCTCAGGTATTTCTCAAAGATATCGATACATTCCTGATTCTGCATTGCAACGCCCTCCTTTCTCCTTAAGAATTATCTATCTAAAAACGATGCAGACCGTGAGTGCGGCAGCCACCGCAGTCGACAGAAGCACCATAATATTCTGCTTTCTCAAAGCCGCTTCGCCAATACCCTGGTATCCTTGCATGGCCCTGCGCAGCAGAGCCGAACTTCTCATGCCGGAAACACCCATGATAAATTGCAGCGGCACCACCAGCAGCAGCGCTGGAAGTAATCTAAGGCAGTCTCTATCCCCATCTCTCAGGCCCAGAGCCAAAAGGCAAAAGGCGCAGGCGCACACGGCACCCATCAGGGCCGTGACCGCCGGCAGACATATGCTGCCGCAGCAAGAGCCGCTGTAGGCCGCCGTGAGCAGCAGCAGCAAGGCCATGCAGGCTGCCAGCCATCTTCCTTCAGGCAGAGTCTCAAAGGATCGGGCATCCAGATAGAGCAGGGACAGCAGAGAGGAACAGATGAAGCTGAAGAACAGGAACATGGAAGAGCTGCCAAAGCTCTCCCTGCCAGGTCTGTTTCGCACTGTCAGAGCTCTCATAGGCGGACACCGGCAAATAATTGTTCGATTGACATAATCGACTGTGGTAACAATATATTACAAACTCGCAAAATAATCAAGTCCTTTTTTCAAAAATAACGAAAAAATTTTTCGTTTATGTCAACTCTTGTTTCTAATATGCAGTTGAATTTTACTAATATTATATTAAATTGAGCCGATTTTGTTTGTTTTATTGCATTTATTATGTCAATTATTTTCTGTAACGTTTTTTATGGCTCTTGGTTTTCTTGCCTCCTGAGAGTACCGCTCCAAGCAGGCAACCGGAAAAAGTGAAGCTGACCACGCTCAGTACCCCTGAAGATTGCAGGTCCGCGCCCTCCACAATAAAGCCTATTGTGAGAAGGGCCGTCACCAGTACGGCGGCGGTGAGCAGAGCCGGATATATGATTCCGCCGGATTTCGCCCGGCCCAGAACAGCTCCCGCAAATACGGCCGAGAGAAAGCTGAGGGCAGAGCTCACGTAACCCATGGCCCCCTCCCCCAAGCTTATCTTGGACAAGATGAGGCTTGCTATACACAGCAGTATAAGGGCGGATATGGCCCAGGCCGCCAGGGCCGAGAGTATGGTCCTGGGTTCCCAGGCTTCCACTTTTACATTGGACAGCAAAAAAACACCCCCGTGAAATAAGATTTGTACATCCTATTTCTCAGGGGGTGTTTTTTATACCCGGGTAAGCCGTTTATTTTTTCTTCTTGGTGCGGGCCTCGGCCTCGGCGGCCTCCATCTTGGCGGTGGTGGAAATGCCCCACTTCTTGATCTGGATACGGACTCTGTCCTCACCGGTCTCGAAAGTGACGGTGTCCTCGGTTATCTGGACCAGCTTGCCGGTCATGCCGCCGATGGTGGTAATCTCGTCGCCCAGGCTCAGGGAGTTGCGCATCTCCTCGGTCTTCTTTTTCTTCTTGTTCTCGGGGCGGATGATGAAGAAATAGAAAACGGCGAACATCAGCACCAGCATGAAGATCATGGAACCGCTGCCGGCAGCTGCGCTTGTGTTTGCAAGAATCAGGTTCATTATGGGTTTACCTCCGATAACTATATGTCGATTTTGTATTATAAATGCTTATCCTGTAAATTTCAAGATACTTAAATACGTTTATCAAGAATTTCTGAATATTCCCGGCGGAAGCTGTCAAAGCTGTCCTGCTCCAGGCTCAGGCGTATGCGCTCCATCAGCTTATTGTAGAAGTAGAGATTGTGCATCACCGCAAAGCGCATGGCCAGCATCTCCTCTGCCTTGAACAGGTGACGCAGATAGGCCCGGGAATAGCTGCGGCACACCGGACAGTCGCAGTCCGGGTCAATGGGCAGCAGGTCTTTGGCGTATTTCTCATTCTTGATATTGATTATACCCTTCCATGTGAAGAGGTGGCCGTGGCGGCCGTTGCGGGCGGGCATGACGCAGTCGAAGAAATCCACGCCCCGGGCCACGGATTCGATGATGTTTCCGGGAGTGCCCACGCCCATAAGATATCTGGGCTTGTCCTTAGGCATGTACTCCTCCACCGCCTCGATGGTGTCGTACATCTCCTGATGGCTCTCCCCTACGGCCAGGCCGCCGATGGCGTAGCCGGGCAGGTCCAGCTCCGCTATCTTCTTCATGTGATCTATGCGGATGTCGTGGAACACCGCTCCCTGGTTTATGCCGAAGAGCATCTGCCCGGGATTTACCGCATCCTCCCGGCTGTTGCATTCAGCCAAAGCCGTCTTGCAGCGCTGAAGCCAGCGGTAAGTCCTGGCGCAGGACTTCTCCACATAGTCTCTGGGGGAAGGTATCTTGATGCACTCGTCAAAAGCCATGGCGATGTCCGAGCCCAGGTTTGACTGTATCTGCATGCTCTCCTCCGGGCCCATAAAGATGTGACGCCCGTCCACATGGGAGTTGAAGCTGACGCCCTCCTCCTTAATTTTCCTCAGCTGGGCCAGGGAAAATATCTGGAAGCCGCCGCTGTCGGTGAGAATGGGGCCGTCCCAGTTCATGAATTTGTGCAGGCCCCCCAGCTCCTTTATAAGGCCGTCTCCCGGACGGACGTGGAGATGATAGGTGTTGGACAGCTCCACCTGGCAGCCTATATTCTTAAGGTCACAGGCGGACAGGGCTCCCTTTATGGCCCCCTGGGTTCCCACGTTCATGAATACCGGGGTCTGGACTGTGCCGTGGGGGGTCTCAAACTCGCCCCGTCTTGCACGACCCTCCTGTTTTAAAAGTCTGTACACTGCTTGCCTCCTATTCGATAAACATGGCATCCCCAAAGGAGAAGAAGCGATAGCGCTGCCTCACCGCCTCGTTATAGGCATTGAGGATATGTTCCCGTCCCGCCAGGGCAGACACCAGCATAATGAGGGTGCTCTCCGGCAGGTGGAAATTGGTCACCAGAGCGTCGATGCACTTGAACTTGTAGCCGGGGTAGATGAAGATATTGGTCCAGCCGGAGGTCACGGGCAGGCTGCCGTCCTCCAGGGCAAAGCTCTCCAGGGTGCGGCAGGAAGTGGTGCCAACGGCAATGACCCGGCCGCCCTTGCGTTTGGTCTCGGTGACAATCCTGGAGGTCTCCTCCGGCACCATGCAGAACTCCGAGTGCATCTCGTGATCCTCTATGTTCTCAGCCTTCACCGGGCGGAAGGTACCCAGACCCACGTGGAGAGTGACAAAGCACAGCTTCACGCCCTTGGCGGCTATCTCCTCCATCAGTTCCTTGGTAAAATGCAGTCCCGCCGTAGGGGCGGCGGCGCTGCCTATTTCCCGGGAATACACGGTCTGGTACCGCTCCCCGTCCTGGAGCTCCTCCTTTATATAGGGAGGCAGGGGCATTTTGCCCAGGCGCTCCAGCACCTCCAGGAAGATGCCCTCATAGTCAAAGCGTACTATACGGTTTCCGCCCTCGGCCACGGCCTCCACCGTAGCTTTCAGTTCCCCGTCTCCAAACAGTATCTCGGTGCCGGGCTTGGTCTTCCTGCCGGGGCGGCTCAGGCATTCCCAGCGTCCCTCTCCCAGATCCCGCAGCAGCACCAGCTCCACGCTGCCGCCGCTGGGCCGGGCGCCTATAAGCCGGGCGGGCAATACACGGGAGTCGTTGAAGACCATGCAGTCTCCCTCATGAAGGTAGTCCACCAGGTCATAGAAGTGCCGGTGCTCCATCTCCCCCGTGAGCTTGTTCAGATGCAGAAGGCGGGAGCTGTCCCTCTTTTCCAGAGGAGTCTGGGCGATAAGTTCCTCCGGGAGTTCAAAGTAAAAATCAGATTTCTTCAAAAGTTTCACCTGTTTCAATATATCTGGCATATCCGCACAACGGCTTGATTATACCAGAGCCTCAAAACTTTTTCAATGAAAAGAGTAATAATATTCTCCCCGCTCCCGTATGCTTTGAGATGTAAACAGCCCTTTGGGGCCGGGCAGCCGCCTGAGAGGCGGCATACGCAGCACAGGCCGGAATTTTCCCGTTTGCCGCTGCCGGGGATATGCAGGGAGCTGTGCTGACTACATAAGCGGCAGAATGGAGTATTATATGGTCAAGACACCCATCTTCAAAGGCTCATGCACCGCCATCGTCACGCCTTTCAACGAGTACGGCGTGGATTATGACAGGCTACAGAAAAATATCGACTATCAGTACGAAAACGGTACGGCTGCCATAGTGGTCTGCGGCACCACCGGCGAAGCCGCAACTCAATCCCAGTGCGAGCAGAACGAGACTGTGCGCCAGGCCATAAAATTCAACCAGGGACGCATGAAACTGATCGTCGGCGTGGGAAGCAACAACACCGAGACTGCTCTGAGAAATGCGGAAAACGCAAAGACCGCCGGGGCCGACGGCATACTCATGGTCACCCCCTATTACAACAAGAGCACCCAGAAGGGCCTTGTGGAGCACTTCACCTACGTTGCAGACCGGGTGGACATTCCCATGATACTCTACAACGTCCCCAGCCGCACCGGCATAGGCATTGCTGCCGACACCTATAAGACTCTCTCCCAACATCCAAACATAAACGGAGTCAAAGAGGCCTCCGGTGACATCGCCCTTGTAGGTACCACCCGCAGCCTCTGCGGCGACGACCTGTATATATGGAGCGGCAACGACGACAACACCGTAGCCATGATGGCTCTGGGAGCCCTGGGCGTCATCTCTGTCGCCAGCAACATTATCCCCGGAGTTATCTCCAAGCTCTGCGCCCTGTGCCTTGAGGGAGACTTTACCCAGGCCACAGCCCTTTACGCCAGGTATGCCCGACTGTTTTCCACCCTTTTTGTGGAGACCAATCCCATCCCGGTAAAGGCTGCAATGAAAATGCTGGGCTTTGACTCCGGCATTTTGCGTCTTCCTCTCACGGAAATAAGCGGAGACAACATGGGCAAGCTCATGGGTGCCATGCGGGAAGTGGGACTGAACGTATAAAACGTATAAAAAATCTGGAGCCTATCTGCAAAGATATGCTCCAGATTTCAGCTTGTCAAAAAAGTCCTCACAGACTTTTTTGACTGCGCTTCTCCCGCCAAGCATTTTGCCCATAGCAAAATGCTGCTGCGCCCGTAAAGCCTTGATTTTCAAGGCTTTTCTGTGGCGGGTTATTGAAATGCGAGGCGGGCCTTGCCCCCTCGCGCTCCCCCGCTGCTCTACATCTTTGAACTAAATCATAGTTTTTTGACAGTTTCAAATCTGGTATTGTTTATTTTCCGCTCTCGGAGAGAAGCGTATTAGCATAGGAATTAAGAGCCTGGCAGGGTTCATACTTGGCTTTATAACCCACGCCGTCGATTATGACAAAGGGTGTATAGTCCGTTATCTCCACTGCCGTTCCGTCTTCCATGACGAGAGTAAAAACAGCGGCCTGGCCTGCATAGTCTTTATAGCTGTCGTCCTGGCGGTAAATTACCACCGAGCTCAGAAGCTCTGCCAGCTTCTCCCTATCCGATATCTCCAGCTTCACATCCGGCGGCATCAGCTCCACTGAAGCGGAAACGATGTCTGTTCCTTTCAAATCCGTAAA
>CALWYF010000023.1 GCA_944385705.1 uncultured Oscillospiraceae bacterium
AGCCATCCGGCGTCACGGCCCATCAGCTCCACCACGAAAATGCGGCTGTGGGAGCTGGCAGTGGAATGTATATAGTCGATAACATTGGTTGCTATGTCCACGGCGCTCTGGAAGCCGAAGGTGGTATCCGTGCCGTAAATGTCATTGTCTATGGTCTTGGGCAGAGTTACCACGTTCATCCCGGCGTCTGAGAGGAGCTTTGCGCTCTTCTGGGTACCGTTGCCCCCCATTATCACCAGGCAGTCCAGGTTCAGCCGGTTATAGGTGTCCTTCATGGCGGGGATAAGGCTGTTGCCCTCCTCATCCACTATATCCTTGCCCGGGATATAATGCTGCCTTGAAGTTCCCAGTATGGTGCCCCCCTGGGTGAGTATGCCGGAGAGATCCTTCTGGGTCATGAACTTATAGTCGTTTTTAATCAGGCCCCGGTATCCGTCATACATACCGAATATCTCAATATTGTCCAGCTTCTCAAAAAGGGCTTTGCCCACGCCTCTTATGGCCGCATTCAGTCCCTGGCAGTCGCCGCCGCTGGTTATGAGTGCAACTCGCGTCATTCTTTTCAAAGCCTTAGCCTCCTGTATTCTTTTTGGAAAAGGGGCTGCCCTGAGGCCTCCCCTACCCGCCCAAGGGCGGGTTCCTTACTCAGATAATTATGTTCCATAGCCGGGTTTTTTGCAAGACTTATTTGCAACAATTTTCACACTTCTATAATTTTTTCTGTTGTTCTCTTGGCGTCCCCAGGTTTTCCGGTAAAAAAAATAAAGGATGGAGCCTGAGGCTCCATCCTTTGAGACTGTCTAGAAACTATAGCTTCAATGAAAAATAATAGAGCAGCGGGGGAGCGCGAGGGGGCAAGACTCCTTGCTCGCCTTGCCGCGCGTCCAAAATAAAAGCTGCACCCACAGCTTTTATTTTGGGCGGCTGCGGAAATTGCGTCCTGCCTTTATCTGCCCCCGGCAGCGGCAGGATCGCAATTCTCGTGTTTCAATAACCCGCCACAGAAAAGGCTTGATTTTTCAAGGCTTTTCGGGCGCAGCAGCATTTTGCCTCTGGCAAAATGCTTGGCGGGAGAAGCGCAGTTAAAAAAGCCTGTAAGGGCTTTTTTGGCAAGCTGAAAAGATGGCGCCTGAGGCTCCATCCTTTATCAAATCGTTTTCTGCTCTTAGTGCTGCGCCAGGAGAGGGCGCACTGCCTTCTCATACATGAGGCGCTGCCCCAGGCGGTTGGGATGTATCCCGTCGGGACACAGGTATTTCTCCTGTTCTTCAATAGAATCCGGGAATACCGAACGGAGGTCCAATATCCGGCAGCCCAGGCTCTGGGCCACCCGCCGCACCATTGCACTGTAGCCCTCCTGCCAGCGGTGTATGGCCTCCAGGTCTCCCAGCCAGTGCAGGATGGTCCCGCTGTCCAGGCCTTCCCGGCACACATGGGCCAGGTATCTCTTGGAGGATATGGGCGGCAGAGTAGCCGCCACAGGCAGGCTACCAGCCTCCTCTACGGTCTTTATCATCTTGGCATATTCCTGTTCAAATTCCTCCGGAGGCACCACGCATAGGTGCTCCCCCTCCGGGTCCGCCGCAACTTCAGCCCAGTCATAAGCGCAGTCATTGCCGCCAAACTCTATCAGCGTATAGTCCCCCAGACGGCCCTGACCCAGGAACTTCTCCAGACGGCCAAAGCCCTTTATTACCGTGGAGCCGAAGCTGCTGTGGTTGTCCAGCTTTATACCGGTTTCCTCCTCCAGACGTACAAACTGGTCCTTGCAGCGGCTGTAACGGCCGTTCTCCTGCACTACCCCTGCCATTATGGAATCTCCGAATATACTCAGCAGCATTCTGGTTCTCTCCTTTTCTTCATCTAGTTTTAAATACTATATAACACTATTTTGAATATATGTCAAGTGCTTTATAATAAAAGATATTGCAATTTTTTTAACTTTATGTTATGCTGCAAAAAAACGGTAGGAGCAGAATCAATGACAGATATACAGAAAAAGAGCCTGGAGGAACTGTCCCGGCGCAGTCTTCCCCAGTGGGAGGAACTGCCGGACCTGGAGCTGTACATGGACCAGGTGCTTAGCCTGGTGGGACGTTATCTCCCCGCCGGGGAAGACAAGGGGCTCACGGCCTCTATGGTAAATAACTACGTCAAGCAGAAGGTGCTGCCGCCTCCGGTAAACAAGCGCTATGGCCGTGGCCATCTGGCCGCTCTGCTGATGCTGTGCACTCTCAAGTCGGTGATGCCCATTTCAGCAGTTCAGCAGCTTTTTGAGAGCTGGGGCGGGGCGGACGGTCTGGAGCAGCTTTATGCCGACTTTAGGCAGTTATATTCTCAGGTGAACTCCGCAGTGGCTGCCAGGCTGGGGCAGCTTCCCGGAGAGGATGCCAGAAGAGTGCTGCTCTCCTCCGCCTTGGCTTCTCAGGCCGCTCAGTCTCTGGCCATGGAGCTGCTGCCGGGAATCGGTGAAAATTGAGGGCCGGGCCATGTTCCCCGGCCGGAGTAAAAAAGGAACTCTGCTCTTTCGAGCAGAGTTCCTTTTTTCGTTATATACCCTTGCCGGGTCTCACTTCTTGCCAAAATATCTGATGATGTGGCGGGGGCAGATGTCGGCACAGTGGCCGCACTGGACGCACTTCGTGACATCCACAACTGCCAGATTGTCCTTGACCACTATAGCATCGGCGGGGCACTCCCGCTGGCACTTCATGCAGCCAATGCAGCCGAAGTCACACATCTTCATGACCTTGGCGCCCTTGTCCTTGTTGCCGCAGGCGGGCATGACCTTCTGGGAAGCAGGGATGAGCTTTATAATGCTCTTGGGGCAGGCATTGGCACAGGCGCCGCAGCCAACGCACTTGGCCCGGTTCACCTTTGCTATGCCGTCCACAATCTCCATTGCGCCGAACTGGCAGGCCTTGACACAGTTGCCAAGACCGATGCAGGCGAAGGTGCAGGTCTTGTTGCTCTTGCCGCCGAAGAGCATGGCGGCCTGGCAGTCCTTGGGGCCGTTGTAGTTAAAGCGCTTTTCGGCATGGCCCTCGGTTCCGGAGCAGGGGACAAAGGCCACCATGGGCTCGGCGGCCCCGGCTTCCACGCCCATGATGCGGGCAACCTTTTCGGCACATTCGGCACCGCCGGCAACGCAGCGGTTGGTGGGAGCTTCACCGGCGGCCACTGCGGCGGCATAGCCGTCACAGCCGGGGTAGCCGCAGCCGCCGCAGTTTGCACCGGCCAGGCAGGCCCTGATGGCCTCCTGCTTGGGGTCCACTTCAACATAGAATATCTTGGAGGCAACTGCCAGGACAGCGCCGAATATGCCGCCCAGCACGCCAAGAACAAGAATTGCGAGAAGGATAGAACTCATATCAACCTACCTCCTTAGAATATCTGCATACCGCTGAAGCCCATGAAGGCCAAGGCCAGCAGACCGGCGGAAACCAGGCAGATGGGGAAGCCCTCAAAGCACTCGGGGTAGTCGGAGAACTCGGTGCGCTCACGGACGCTTGCAAAGAGAACAATGGCCAGCATGAAGCCCAGGCCGCCGGTAATACCGTAAACCAGGGACTCAATGAAGTTGTACTCGTTCTGAACGTTCAGCAGCACCACGCCCAAAACTGCGCAGTTGGTGGTGATAAGGGGCAGGTAAATGCCCAGGGCAGAATACAGGGAGGGGACGGACTTTTTCAGGAACATCTCCACAAACTGTACCAGAGCGGCAATGACCAGGATGAAGGCCAGAGTCTGCAGGAATTCCAGATGCAGGGCAACCAGCAGATACTGGTCAATGACCCAGCAAATTGCAGAGGCAAGGCCCATGACGAAAACCACGGCCAGGCCCATGCCGGTGGCGGTCTCCACCTTGCTGGAGCAGCCCAGGAAGGGGCAGCAGCCCAAAAACTGGGAGAAGATGAAGTTGTTGATGAGGATTGCTCCAAGAGATATGGAGATAATATTGGTAAGCATTATTCTTCACCCTCCTTTTCAGCCATTTCCTGTGCCTCTTTCTTCTTGGCGGACTTCTTAAGGGCATACTGCATAATGGCTATCAGCAGGCCCAGGGTGATGAATCCACCGAAGGGCAGAGTCATTATGGTGGCGCCGAAGTCGCTGGGGAAGATCTGGATACCGGCGCCGGTACCGTCCATGGTGATGCGGAAGCCGTTGGTGATGTCAATGAGACCGCCGCCGAAACGGCCGCTGCCCACCAGCTCACGGAACACGCACATCACTATAAGCACCAGGGTGTAGCCCAGGCCCTGGAAGATGCCGTCAAAGAAAGAAGCTCCAACGGTGTTCTTCTGGCAGAAGGCCTCGGCACGGCCTATGATGATGCAGTTGACGACGATCAGGGGAATAAAGACGCCCAGTGCGTCAGACAAAGCGGGTATGTATGCCTGCAGCAGCAGATCCACAATGGTGACGAAACCGGCAATGATAACCACGAAGATGGCCAGACGTATCTCATTAGGGATTATCTTACGTATGGCGGACACAACCACGTTGCAGCAGGTCAGTATGATAAGAACGGACAGGCCCATACCCACGCCGTTGAAGAGGGTGGTGGTGATGGCCATAGTGGCGCACATACCGATAAGCTGTACCAGAACAGGGTTATTGGTTATCAGGCCTTCCTTAAACTGTTTCTTGATATTCATTCAGCCTTTCCTCCTTAACCCAGAGATTCAACGGCCTTGATGGCTGTTGCAGTTGCCTCGGTGACGGAACGGGAGGTAATGGTGGCGCCGGAGAGGGCGTCGATGTTGCCGCCGTTCTTGGTGAGAGCTATGGTATCGTCCTGGCCCACGAACTGAGCACGCCAGTTGACGCCCACCTCGGAGGTGCTGGCGGCATTGGCGCCCAGGCCGGAGGTCTCGGAATGGGAGATGACGGAAATTCCGGTGCACTTGTAGTCGTTGTCAACACCTACGGCCAGGGTGATCTTGCCCTGAGAACCGCTGAAGGTGGTCATTACCACATAGCCGGCTCCGTTGGTGCACTTGCTGATGGCATCGATAGTGGGCCAAGCCTCTTCATCGAAGGTCACTTCCTCATATCCGTCGGAAGGGAGAACAGCCGCATAGGCTCTCTCGGTCTTGATGCGGTTCTGCTCCTCGATGGTCTCGTAGGTGAGCTCGTTTACAACGCCCAGAACGCCGGCTACTACGGCGCAGACCAGGAACAGAACTATTGTAAGTTTAAGGATCTTATTCATTTGGCCGCCTCCTTTGCTGCCTTTTTGGCTGCTTTCTCAGCTGCAATGTCCTCTTTGCTGACACCGAACTGATGGCGGTGGAAGCCCTTGTCAATGGCCCAGGTGCACAGGTTCATAATGAGTATTGCGTAGGTCACGCCCTCGGGGAAGCCGCCGAAGTAACGGATAAGTACAGTCAGCGCACCGCAGCCTGCTCCGTAGAGAAGCTGTCCATTGAGGGTGACGGGGCTGGTGGCATAGTCGGTAGCCATGAAGATGGCGCCCATGACAAGGCCGCCGGCCAGGACATTGTAGAGCATCCATTCCACATTGCCGTAGCCTTCCTTACCGAACACCAGGCAGAGGATTGCCACAGTGCCTATGTAAGCGCCGGGAATACGCCAGGAGATGACCTTGGTGATGAGCAGGTAGGCGCCGCCGATGAGCAGGGCCAGGGTGCTCAGTTCACCGATGCAGCCGGGGATAGTGCCCAGGAACATGGATTTAAGATTGAAGTACTCGGGCATGGCAGTGCCGCCGTACATATAGGACAGGGGGGTAGCCATGGTGACTCCGTCCACTGCGCCCGTCAGGGCGCCGGGCACAGCGTACCTGCCCATAATAGCCGCATAGGAGGCCAGCAGGAAGGCACGGCCTGCCAAGGCGGGGTTGAGGAAGTTCTTGCCGATGCCGCCGTAGAGCTGCTTTACCACCACTATGGCAAAGAAGCTGCCTATAACGGGGAGCCACAGGGGAGTGCTGGGGGGCAGCACCATAGCCAGCAGCAAGCCGGTGAGGGCGGCGGACAGATCGCCGATGGAGTTGGACTTCTTCATCAGCTTTCTGTAGCCCCACTCGAAGAACACGGCGGAGGCCATGGATACCACAGCCAGCGCAAGAGGATACGCGCCGAACTGCCACACCGACACGGCCAGCGCGGGCAGCAGGGCCAGAATGACGTTGAGCATTATGCGCTTGGTGTCGGTATTGGTCCTGACCTGGGGCTGATACGCCACGTCAAGGACTATTCTCTCTTTATTCTCGCTCATTTCTGCGCCTCCTTTGCTGCCGCTTCAGCCTTGGCCTTTTCCTTGGCCGCCCGCACCTGGAACTTGACCTTGGCGGTCTTGAAGGCGTGGGTCAGGGGCATTCTTGCGGGGCAGTTGTAGGAACAGCTGCCGCACTCGAAGCAGTCCATAACGTGGTATTTCTCCATATTTTCAAAGTCGTTCTTGGTGTAGTACATGTACATGAACACCGGCTCCAGGTTCATGGGGCAGACGGTGATGCACTTGCCGCAGCGGATGCAGGTGGGGTCTTCCACATTCTTGTCCTCTTCCTCGGTGAAGAAGAGCACACCGGCGGTACCCTTTATAACGGGAGCGTCGAAGCTGGTGGCGCATATACCCATCATGGGTCCGCCCAGAACTATCTTCCTGGGGGTCTTCACGAAGCCGCCGCACTGTTCAACGATATGTTTGAAAGGAGTGCCCACCCGGGTCAGGGCGTTCACCGGGCCCTTCAGGGCGCTGCCGCCGTAGGTGACTATACGCTCGATGACGCTCTTGCCCTCATAGCAGGCCTGGTAGATTGCGTAGCAGGTACGGGTGCTGATGACGTTGCAGCCCACGCCGGAGGGCAGTCCGCCGGGCTTCACCTCACGGCCGGTAATAGCCTTTACCTGCATCTTCTCGCCGCCCTGGGGGTACTTGACCTCTTCAGGGACAATCTCCACTCCGTACTGGGCGGGGTTGAGAGAGTTGAGCAGATCGATGGCGTCCTGCTTGTTAACCTCTATGCCGTAATAGGCCTTGTCAACACAGTTGGCTATACGAGCCAATTCAATGCCCCGCAGCAGCTGGGTCGGGAAGTTGAGCATGGTGAGATGGTCGCCGTTGAGGTAGGGCTCACACTCGGCGCCGTTGATTATCAGTTTGTCTACCTTGCCGATACCGCCCCTTATCTTGACGGCGGTGGGGAACATTGCTCCGCCCATGCCCACGACGCCGGCCTCCCGGATGCGCTCCAGGATAGCCTCAGGGTCCTTCAGCTGTTCCTCGGTGAGAGGGGGCAGCAATTCAGGAGTATCCTGAAAGTCGTTTTCAATTACGACGGACATTATCATATCCCCCAGGGGATGGGGCCGGGGCTCCACGGCCACAACTTTGCCGGAGACGGGAGAGTGGACAGGAGCAGAGACTGGGACCGGATTCTCGCCGATCTTCTGGTACATCTTCACGCTGTCCCCCACCTTCACCAAAGGCTGGCAGGGAGCGCCTATGTGCTGCACCATAGGTATCACGACCTGAGTGGGCGGCGTAATGACGGTCACGGGGACTTCCGGGGCCTTCATATAATTGGGGTGCACGCCGCCTTTAAATGTATGGGACATAAGCTTCACCTCTTCTAAATTTGCCCTAGTCTTACATCAAGTGATTGTATCACATCCAGTCACAAATTGTCTATATTTTCTGATGTAAAGATTGTCTTTTTTGCTGGTCAAGTTTGTAACAATCCCGTCAACATCTTGTCAATGACATATATATTCCCATTAATTCCCATAAATGTATTTTTTGTTCATTGATGTGCAACATTTTATTTGGTACTGTTTTCCATTGAAATATCCCTGGTTTCTCTCCGCTTTCTCCCGCCGTTTTCAGGCCTTAGAGCCGGCATGAAAAGCCCTGGTTTTGCCCTGCCGTTTCTCTCCGGAGCAGCATTCATTCGGAAAAAAGGCGCAAAAAACCCGGTTCCCAATAAGGGAACCGGGCAAAAATTTACATCAGGCTTTTATATCAGCCGCAATGGCGTCGGCCAGAGCTTCCAACTGGGAGAGCTGATCATCAGCCAAAGAGGACTTGACGGTGACGGTGTCCCCTATGAACTGGGTGTTTTTCAGTCCGGAGAGGATGTCCTTCATCTGCTTTCCGCTGGTAGGAGCCCAGCTGCCGTTCTCAATAAGAGCGATCTTGCGGCCCTGGAGGTTGTGGTTTGCGATGTCATGGAGCAGGTTCTCCATGGTGACGAAGACCCCGGCGTTGTAGGTGGTGGCGGCAAAGACCAGGTGGCTGCACCTGAACGCATCGGAGAGGATATAGCTGGCGGGGGTAACGGAGGTATCGTACATACGCACCCGCACTCCCCTCTCCCAGAGCTTTACTGCCAGGATGTTGGCGGCGTTCTCGGTATGGCCGTAGACGGAAGCATAGGCCAGCATGACGCTTTTCTCCTCCGGGGCGTAGCTGCTCCACAGCAGGTACTTCTCCAAAAAGCTGCCGAAGCCTTCCCGCCACACGGGGCCGTGGAGGGGGCAGACCATAGCTATATCCAGCCCTGCAGCCTTTTTCAGGGCGCTCTGGACCTGGGGGCCATACTTGCCCACAATATTGGTATAGTAGCGGCGAGCCTCGTTAAGGTAGTCCTCCATAAAATCGGACTCATCGGCAAAGATGCGGCCGTTCAGAGCTCCGAAGGTACCGAAGGCGTCGGCGGAGAAGAGGATCTTTTCAGTCTTGTCGTAAGTCATCATGACCTCCGGCCAGTGGACCATAGGTGCCATGACGAAGGTAAACTCATGGCGGCCGGAGGAGAAGCTGCTCCCCTCCTTGACGGTGTCTATTCTGGAGCTCAGATCCAGTCCACGGAAGAACTGGGAGAGCATGGTCTTTATTTTATCGTTGCAGATGATGCGGGTCTCAGGGTGGCGGAGCATAAGGGACTCCACGGTAGCGGCGTGGTCCGGCTCCATATGGGAGATGACTAGGTAGTTCAGCTCCCGTCCTCCCAGAGCATAAGCAATGTTTTCGAAAAAGGTTTCATAAACTGCCTTGTCCACAGTGTCGAAGAGCACGGTCTTTTTATCCAGCAGTAAATAGGAATTGTAGGACACCCCGTCGGGCACCCCGTAAACTCCCTCAAAGCAGGCCAGGCGCCTGTCGTCTGCGCCTACCCAGATGAGATCGTCCATTACTTTTCTGGTGCAGTGCATATCTCTGAACCTCCACATAAATGTCAGAATTATATCACACATTATATTTTATTTCTTTTCATTTAGTTGTGGCATACGCAACAGTTTCGTGCTATAATTCTGATATACTTTAAAATAAGAAGAGGCGCTTATGAGAGATATACAGCTTTTTGACGGCATCAGCCGGGAGAACCTTGAAGCCCTGCTCTCCTGCTTCAAGCCGGAGACTCGCAGTTTCAAAAAGGGAGAGACCATCTTGGTCTACTCAACCAGCCTGAAATATCTCTGTGTCCTCACCTCGGGGAAGGCCCATCTCTACTGCATGGACAGCGAGGGGGAATATGCTCTGCTGGAGCAGTACGGTCCCAGCGACATTTTCGGAGAAGTATTTGCCATGCCCTATGGGGATTTGGGCTACGCCGTGGAGGCCGACAGCGACTGTCAGGTGATGTTTATACCCTTTGACTGCATCTACGGCCGCTGTCCCAGAGCCTGCCGGCACCACAGTCAGCTCACCCGCAACCTTTTCGAGCTGTCGGCCCGGAAGGCGCAAAGCCTGTCGGTGCGGATAAACATGATAAGTAAGCGCTCTCTCCGGCGTAAACTCAGCGCCTATTTTGAATATCTCAGCGATCTGGCCGGCAGCCCCAGCTTCCGCCTGGACCAGAGCTTTTCCCAGCTGGCCAGCTATCTCTGTGCCGACCGTACCAGCATGATGCGGGAGCTGAGGAACATGTGCGATGAGGGACTGATAAGCCGAAAGGGCAGGGATATCACCCTGCTTAAAGTATAGACTTTTTACAGACAGGGGGAACAACATGGCAGAAAAGAAATTTGCAGGCATCAAGGGCCCGGTAACAAGCCCGGAAGTGAACGCCGACTACCAGGCCGCCAGGACTTTTGACAAGGTTAAAGTGGGTAAGCTGGGAGTATATTATCGGGACGGCTTTAAGATACGCTTTATGGACTACTCTCTTTTGGAGCGGGTCTTCATCCGCATCCAGGAGGTGAACGGCCGCATGTGCTGCGGCAACACCATCTTTGCCTATTACCGGTTGGTTTTCGTATACGAAGGCCGTGAGATAGGCGACGCCATATCCGAGAACGAGCAGGCCATGGACGAGGCCCTGGCCCTGATAAAGGAGCTGGCCCCCGCTTCCGTTGCCATAGGAGTGGCGGATAAGGCTGAGGTCCGGGCCTGAGGGGAATTTGCCCCTTGAAACTTTCCCCGGGGCTGCGGCAGGTACCGCAGCCCCGGGGAAATATTTTTACTTTATTCGATTTTATGTATTTTCTAATTTATATAATGTAGGCTCTTCAGGCCCGGCCGTCCTCAAAGGCCGCCATGATGCAGCCCTTTTCTCCGTAGAAGGAACAAAGTCCGGTAAAGGGAGCTATGCCGGTATCCAGCTGAGGCCAGCGGCCTTTCATTATATTTTGCAGCTCCTTTGCCCCGCTCTCGTTGAAGCAGTGGGCAATGCGCAGCTTTCCTCCGGCATAGCCGGCTTCCTCCATTTCCCTGACTATTGCCTGGATGGCCCGGCTCTGGCCCCGGCATTTGTGCAGCTGCTCCAGAGTACCCTGGTCGCTGGCCCGGCCCACTATCCGTATACCCAGCACTCCAACGGTCTTGGCCGCCAGGGGGCTTATGCGGCCGTTCCTGGCCAGATTGTCCACTCTCTCCAGCATGAACATCAGATGGCTGTGCTTCATGTATTCTCTGATGCGCCTGTCTATCTCCTCAAAGTCCAGTCCCAGGCCGATGAGCTCACGGAGTTTTTCCATAATGAGCACCAGCTCCGGACCTGCCGAGAGGCTGTCAAGACAGCTGACCCGCCTGCCGGGATAGGTCTGCTCATACACTTCCTTTGCCTGAAGGCAGGCATTGTAACTGCCGGAAAGGCTGCTGGTGATGGCCACGGCAAATACGTTTTCCGCCTGGCCGAAAGCCTCCAGCCACTCCCCTACATTTGGGCAGGCAGTGCCGGAGCGGCCTTTGTAAGCCGCCAGCTCCTCCAGCATCAGGGCACAGTCCAGCTTCTCATCGTCCACATACTCCTTTTTGTCGGTGACTATCTTCAGCGGAACGCCGGCAAAGTCCACACCTGCAAAACTCAGGAGATTGCAGGAGGAATCGGCAACTATTTTATAACTCATGGCTATACCTCAACAGTCAGTTTGAATCGGTTTTTTAAAAACCTATATCATAATATCAATATCCCTATATAAAGTCAACATTTGTTTTGTTAAATGGTTTTTTCTATCCGTTGACAAAGTTGGGCTTTGAACCTATAATATTGGATAAAGGAGCAGATTCCTTATTTATCGGAACGGAGCATTCTTATATGACACAGGAAAACAAGGAGCGGCTGGCCGCATCCATACGGGGCTTCCGCCTGCCCCGCTATAATGAGATACCCACTGTGGGCCTGTACCTGGAGCAGACGGCCAAATACATTTCGGAGATACTCTCCCCCCTGGAAGAGGGCTGCATGACCCCATCCATGATATCCAACTATGTAAAGAAAAAGCTCATATCCAGCCCGGTAAAAAAGCAATACAGCAGGGATCAGATAGTATATCTTTTCTTTGTTGCTGTAGCCAAAAACGTACTTAGTCTGGACAATCTGGACCGTTTTATCCGTATTCAGGAGCGCACCTATACCACGGAGCGGGCCTACAACTATTTCTGCGATGAGCTGGAGAACATACTCTTCTTTGTCTTCGGGCTGAAGGACAGTCCCGACGCCGTGGGAACGGAGAACTCCGACGAGAAGATGATGCTGCGCTCGGCGATCATCTCTTTCTGCCATAAGATATATCTGGAGAAATGCTTTGAGCTTGGCGTGGACAGGACCGAAAATTGAGTGCCAAGGGGAACAGGATAAATTTGGAAGTTTTGGAATTAAAAAGGCCGGGGTGTCCCGGCCTTTTTAATTCCATATTTTACTGTTCAACTCATGCCACCACGGAGGCTACCATATAGTCTATCTCATCCAGGCACAGTTCCCCGGCGGGCATGAAGTTCAGGCCCAGGACCTGGAAGGTATCGGCGTCCACATAGGCCTCGTACTTCTGCCAGTCGGTACGGAAGCTCACATAGTAGAGGCCGTCCTGCTTCTCTATATTGACCAGGTGAGCGTCGGCCCGGGAGATACCGGTGTCATTGAGGACGGCAGTAAGAGCGAATTCATAATTTCTATTCATAATTTTAATTTCCTTTCTTATTAGTCCGGGAGACCAGGGGCTTTGCTTTTTCTGTCTCCCTTGCTTTATGGCTTAAGAATACAGGCAAATTCTAAGAAAGGAATTAAACATAAAAATAACCAAATTAATTTTTTGTTCATACCGGACTGTGTCCCGGTTCCCTATGCCGGGGCAAAAATGACCCGCCGTCCTACCGGCAGATAGGAACAGCGGGTCTTGAGAGAAGGAGAGATAGCTATTTGATAAATCCCGGCAGCAGCCGGACGATTCTGTCCACGCAGCCCTCTTCGCCAAGAACTGCGGAGTCCAGGCTCAGATCATAGCCGGACACGTCCCGCCACTCCTCGCCGGTATAGTAGCGGTAGTAGCTGGAGCGGCGTTTGTCCTCCAGCCGTATATAGCGGCTTATCTCGCCGCTGGTCTTGGTGAGAGAGTAGGAGGCCACCCGCTCATGGCGGGCCTCCAGGGGAGCGTGTATGAAAACCCTCAGCACATTCGGCATGTCATGGAGCAGATAGTTCCCGCAGCGGCCCAGTATGATGCAGCTGCTGTTTGCCGCCAGGTCCTTGATTATCTTGGCCTGAAAGCTGAACAGATTTTTTGTGGAAATATAGTCGTCGCTGTCCGGAGGGAGTATCTCCCCGGTATACACCTTTTCCGCAGTGGAAAGCAGCTCCTTCAGGCCGATGCGCTCGTCGGCAGCGCCGAAAAGCCGCTCGTGTATGCCGCTGACCTCCGAGGCTTTGCGCAGCAGGTCTCTGTCATAGTAGGGTACTCCAAGAGCCTCCGACAGCTTTCTGGTGATATTATGGCCGCCGCTGCCGGTCTCACGGGCGACGGTGATAACAAATTTTTCCATATCCCTGTCCTCCTTGTGACTGCTATGCGCCCAGATAGGCCTTGCGGACCCGGTCGTCTTCAGCCAGCTCCGAGGCTTTTCCGCTCATGGCGATGCAGCCCGTCTCCAGCACATAGGCCCTGTCGGAAATGGCAAGGGCCATTTTTGCGTTCTGCTCCACCAGCAGTATGGTTATGCCGCTGTCGTGAAGCTGCTGTATTATTGAGAATATCTCCTTTACCAGCAGGGGTGAAAGGCCCATGGAGGGCTCATCCATCAAAACTATTCTGGGGTCGGTCATCAGAGCTCTGCCGGTAGCCAGCATCTGCTGCTCGCCGCCGGAGAGAGTGCCTGCCAGCTGTTTCCACCGCTCTTTGAGCCGGGGAAAGTGGGAGTAGACCTTTTCCAGGTTTTCGTTTATCTTCTTCTGATCTTTAAGTATGTATGCGCCCATGCGCAGATTTTCTTCCACAGTCATGCGGGCAAACACATGCCGGCCTTCCGGCACATGGGCAAGGCCCATATTGATTATTCTGTGAGGCGAGGCCTTCTGCAAATCCTGCCCGTCCAGCATCACTGTTCCGGAGGAGGCGGTGATAAGACCGGATATGGTGTGGAGGGTGGTGGTCTTTCCGGCGCCGTTTGCTCCTATGAGAGACACCAGCTCTCCCTCATCCACAGTGAGGGATACACCCTTCAGGGCATGGATAGCCCCGTAAAAAACGTTCAGATCCTTGATCTCCAGCATGGCTCTTCCTCCTTATTCTCCCAGGTATGCGGCTATGACCCTGGGATTGGCGGCGATCTCCTCCGGCAATCCGGAGGCTATGGTCTGGCCATAGTCGATCACCTGTATCCACTGGCAGATATTCATGACCAGAGACATGTCGTGTTCTATAAGCAGTATGGCCACGCCAAAGCGCTTTCTTATGGTGTTGATGCACTCCAGCAGCTCCGCCGTCTCCGTGGGGTTCATGCCCGCCGCCGGTTCGTCCAGCAGCAGAAGCTTCATGTCCGTGGCCAGAGCCCTGGCTATTTCCAGCTTTCTCTGCCGGCCATAGGGGAGGCTGGAGGCCAGCACATCCGCCTTGTCTGCCAGGCCGCAGATGTCCAAAAGTTCCATGGCCTTGTCGGTGAGCTTCTTTTCCGTCTCCCAGAATTTTTTGGTACGGAAGCTTGCGTGAAAGAGATTATAACCCACATCCTTGGTAAAAGCGGCCTTGACGTTTTCTATGACGGTCATGTTGCGAAACAGACGGATATTCTGGAAGGTACGGGCAACTCCCGCCGCCACAAACTGATAGGTCTTTTTCCCGTTCAGAGGCTGGCCGTCAAGGATAACGGTACCTTCGGTGGGAGCATACACGCCGGTGAGCAGGTTGAAGACCGTAGTCTTCCCTGCGCCGTTGGGGCCAATGAGTCCCACCAGCTCTCCGGGATATATCTTTATATTGAAGTCGTTGACAGCCTTCAGGCCGCCGAAACTGATGCCCAGCTTTCTGGTCTCAAGCACAGGAGTCTTTTCAGCCATTGCTCCTTGCCTCCTTCCGTTCCGACCTGGCGGCGGCTCTGCGTTCCAGAGCGGCCTTCAGATCCCTTTTCAGATTGATCAGGGAGAATTCATAGCTTCCGAAGATACCCCTGGGCCTGAACATTATCACCACGATCAGCACTATGGCATAGACCAGCATGGGGTACTGGAAGACAGCCTGCACAGCCGCAGGCAGTGCGTCCACCCAGCTGCCGTTCTTTATCTGATAGTTTATAAAGAACATTATCACTGCCGCCGCCACCGAGCCGGTGATGGAGCCCATGCCTCCCAGAACCACCATAACCACGATGAAGGTGGAGTTGAGTATGCCGCCGTTGGTGAAGGCAAAGGAGGAGGTGGACAGTGTGGCATTGGTGCAGCTGTAAAGCGCCCCGGCCACTCCGGCAAAAAAGGCGGAATAGGCAAAGGTCAGGACCTTATAATAGGAGGTGTTTATGCCGGAGGCTGCGGCGGCTATCTCGTCGTCCCTGATGGCACGGATGGCCCGGCCATACTTGGATCTCACGAACATGAACATCAGGGTGATGCTGATGATGGTCACCAGCAGCGCCGCCCAAAGAAATTCCACCTTGCTCTTGGTGCCGAAGCCCAAGCCGTTTTTATACAGCGAGGCTGCGGCGGAGCCCAGGGCCAGACCGTCCTGGCCGCAGAAAGGCAGGTTATTTATTATGTTTATGATTATCATGCCGAAGCCCAGAGTGATTATGGCCAGGTAGTCCCCCTTCAGGCGCAGGGCGGGTATGCCCACCAGCAGGCCTATAAGGGCCGAGAGTATACCGGCAGCCAGCACGCAGGCAAACAGCACCAGTATGAACACCACGCCCTCTTTGTCCTTGAAGAGCTCAGCCCTCTCGCAGGCAAGGCTCAGCAGGGCGGCGGTGTAGGCGCCCACTGCCATGAAGCCGCAGTGTCCCAGGGACAGCTGTCCCAAAAAGCCCAGCACCAGATTCAGGGAGGCCGCAAGTATCATCAGATAGCAGCACTGCCATATGCTGGGCACCAGCACCAGCTTGAAGCTGCCTTCTCCGCCAAAAGCGGCAGTCACCAGCTGGGCGGCAGTAAACAGCAGAACAATTATTATAGTGTTGAGCAGGTAGCCCTGCCCGGTCCTTCCCAGCTTTTTCATACCTTTTCACCTACATTCTTTCCCATTATCCCCGCAGGCTTCAGCACCAGGACAATGATGAGGATAAGAAACACAAAGGTGTCAGCCATGCTGGAGGATATGTAACTGGTGGTAAAGGACTCCACCAGCCCGATTACTACTCCGCCGAGCACTGCGCCGGGAATGATGCCTATGCCTCCCAGCACTGCGGAGACAAAGGCCTTCAGGCCCAGCAGAGAGCCCATGGTGGTGTATATTCTGGGATATTGGGCCATGTACATCAGTGCCGCCACGGCGGCAAGACCGGAGCCGATGGCAAAGGTCAGGAGTATGGTGTTGTTCACGTTGATGCCCATAAGGGTGGCCGCGGCCTTATCCTCGGCCACGCAGCGCATGGCCCGGCCCATACGGGTACGCTGGGTGAACCAGTAGAGCAGCAGCATCACAACAGCGCTGATTATTATGGTGAATATAGTGGTGTATTCCAGGGTGACAGTGCCTATCTCTATGCCGCCGGGGGCGAAGATCTGGCTTGCCACCTTGGGGTTGGGACCTATGGCCGGGATGGCCTGAGCCAGGTTCTCAAGGAAAAGGCTCATTGCTATTGCAGTTATAAGGGCGGTCATGTTGCTGCCCTTTTTCCTCACCGGCCTGTATGCAATAAGCTCCGTGCCCATACCCACCAGGGCGCATACCACCGCAGCGGCGGCAACCGCCGCCCAGGCGGGCAGCCCCAGGGCCAGGGCAACAGGAACTGTAAATATCATAGTATAGCCGCCCACCATGATGAAATCGCCGTGGGCGAAGTTTATAAGTCTGATAATGCCGTAGACCATGGTATAACCCAGAGCTACAAGGGCGTAAACGCTGCCCAGCCTTATGCCCACTATCAGGGTCTGGATAAACGTACTCATGGTGTCTCTCCCCTCTCTTTTTGGCTTTGGGCGGCTCATATAGAGCCGCCCGTCAAATACGCTTGGAACTAAGGGTTTTCAGGGTTTACTCAAGATCGCTGGCCTGCATTACTTCTACCAGCTCGGTGACGACCTTGTCGCCGCCGTCAGCAAAGGAGATTATTGCAGCGCCCTTAATGGGGGTGCCGGTGCTGTCCAGAGAGAAGCTGCCGGTGACGCAGTCATATACGGCGCTGGTGTCTGCAAGAGCGTCACGGACTGCGGAAGGCTCGGCGGAGCCTGCCGCCTCTATAGCGGCCTTGTACATGTAAACACAGTCATAGCCGGTGGCGCTGAAAGCGCTGGGGGTGCTGCCGAACTTTTCCTCATAGGCGGTGACAAAGGACTGCACCTTCTCGGAAGTGTCACCGGGATAGTAGTGGTTGGTCCAGTAGATATCGTTGAAAGCGGACAGGTCTGCGCCTTCCACAACATAGTCGGGAACACCGTCATAACCGTCGGCGCCCATGATTATGCCTTCATAACCTGCGGCACGGGCCTGGGGCACCACGTAAGGTCCGATAACATCGTAGTAGAAGGGGGCGTACACCAGGTCAACTCCTGCGCTGACCATAGCGGCAAACTGGTTGGTGAAGTCCTGAACATCCATGGATGCGGTGGACTCGGCTGCCGCAACCTCCACGCCGTACTTCTCGCAGGCGGCGGAGAAGGAATCGTAAAGGCCCTTGGAGTAGACGTCTGCGGCGCAGTAGACAACGCCCACCTTTTCACAGCCGGACTTCTTGGCATAGGCAGCGGCGATGGCGCCCTGGAAGCTGTCGGCGTAGCAGGCACGGAAGATGTAGTCATCCTCGGTGGTCAGGGAGTCGGCAGTGGCCGTGGGAGAGAGCAGGCAAATCTCCTCCTCGTTGGCAGCGTCGGTAATGGCGGAGGTGCAGCCTGAGGTGGCCGAACCGATTATCAGGCCCACGCCCTGAGCTACCAGAGAGTTAAAGGCATTGAGGCACTCGGTGGGGTCGCCCTGGTCATCGGTGGTGATGACCTGAACTTCACGGCCCAGGATACCGCCGGCCGCATTTATCTCTTCAACCGCCAGCTCCACGCCGGTGGTGACACCGATGCCATAAGCGGCAAGTCCGCCGGTGTTGGGGGAGATGGTGCCGATGATTATAGGATCACTGCTCTCCTCTGCGCCGTCCTCTGCAGCGCTCTCCTGAGTATCGGAGCTTCCGCCGCAGGCGGCCAGAGACAGCACCATACACAGGGCTAAAAGAATACTCAAATACTTTTTCATTTCGCTTTCCTCCTGTTTCATTTTCATCGCCTGTTTTTTATAAACAGAAAAGGACGCGAGGTATCTCCTACCTCGCGTCCTTGCGATGTGCATGATTATAGTCAGGGCCCAGGGCATTTGTCAATATACTCAAACCTTCCGATTTTTCCACACATCCATTACAAACTTTCATGTCTGGCGTTTCGTAGATCATTTACAAGCAGGCAAGGCAATTTTATAGCATAATGACCGGAAAACCGGCTGTTTGTCAAAAGGCAAACAGCCGGTTTTACACTTTTTAACGGGATTTTTACATATGTCAAATTTGACGAAACCACAGTTTTTCCAGCAGATAGTCGGTAAACTCCCTGCAGGTTGCCCCGTCCTTATGGCCGGTAATGACCACCCGGCCCTCCCTGGCGCAGTCCTCCATGGCGGCGGAGAGCTTATCCGCCTTGTCAGCCATGGCTATATGGCGCAAAAGCAGTTCCGCAGCCTTCAGTATGCTGGAGGGATTGGCGTAATCCCCCTCCCCCTTCTCAATCTTTCTGGGTGCGGAGCCGTGGATGGCCTCGAACATGGCGTAGCCCGCACCCATATTGGCGCTGCCGGCGGTGCCCACGCCCCCCTGGAGCTGGGCGGCCTCGTCGGTGATGATATCCCCGTAGAGGTTGGGCAGGAGGAAGACCTGGAACTTATTGCGGACCTCCTTATTCACCAGGTTGGCGGTCATGATGTCTATATACCACTCGTCGGCGCTTATCTCCGGGTATTCCGCCGCAACTTCCTGGCAGATGCGGGAGAACATGCCGTCGGTCTTCTTCATGATATTGGCCTTGGTGACAATTGCCACCTTGGTCTTGCCGTTGGCTCTGGCATAGTCAAAGGCGGCCCTGGCTATGCGCCGGGTCCCGGCGTCGGTGGTGACCTTGAAGTCCACGCTCAGTTTTCCCGGCACCTCAATGCCCCGGCTGCCCAGAGCATACTCCCCTTCGGTATTCTCTCTGAAGAACATCCAGTCAATGCCCTCTTCCGGTATCTGTACCGGCCGCACGTTGGCAAAGAGGTCCAGCTCCCGGCGCAGAGTCACATTGGCGCTCTCCAGCGTGCCGCCCTTGGGCGTGGTGGTAGGACCTTTCAGAAACACGTCGCAGGCCTTTATCTGCTCCAGCACCTCCGGGGGCACGGCGCAGCCCTGGGCCAGGCGGTTCTCTATAGTCAGACCATGGATGTCCCTCAGCTCTATGCGGCCGGAGGCGAGCTCCTCCGCCAGGAGCTTCTCCAATACTCTCCTGGCCTGGGCCATGATAATGGGGCCTATGCCGTCGCCCCCGGCCACGCCTACGACTATTTTATCCATCTTGGAAAAATCCTTGGCAGGTGAGGCCTTCTCCATGCGCTCCTGCCTGTCCAGCTGCTGGGACAAAAGCTCCTTGAAATGCTTCGCCGCATTTTCTATGTATTCCGTTCTGTCCATTATTTATTTCCCTCCCTGGTGTAATTAAGAAGTCCGCCGGCCTTGAGTATTGCCTGCTGCCTCTCCGTGAAGGAGCAGCACAGGGCTATATCCCCGGCCTTGGAACGGAGAGTCATCTCTCCCTTTTCCAGACCCTCCAGCACTCCGCTGAGTTCAAGCTCCTCTCCCTGCTCCAGCCGGTCGTAGTCCGCCGGGTCTTTGAAGGTGAGGGGCAGGATGCCTGCGTTTATGAGGTTTGCCTGATGGATACGGGCAAAGCTCTTTGCAACCACGGCTCTCACTCCCAGGTACAGGGGCACCAGGGCGGCGTGCTCACGGGAGGAGCCCTGGCCGTAGTTTGCCCCGCCGACTATTATGCTCTGTCCCGCCTCCAGGGCCCGTTTATAGAAGCTCTCGTCACAGACGGCAAAGCAGAACTGGGCAAGCTTTGGTATATTGGAGCGGTAGGGCAGTATCTTTGCCCCGGCGGGCATGATATGGTCGGTGGTGATATTGTCCCCCACTTTCAAAGTGAGCTGCGCCTCTATGCTCTCGGTGAGGGGCTTGCCCTCAGGTATGGACTTTATGTTGGGTCCCCGGAGCACTTCCACCTCTCCGGCCTTGTCCGCCGGAGCCGGAGGCAGCAGGGCGCTGTCGTCCACCTTGAAGGCGGAAGGCATGTTCACATCCAGCTTCTCCAGGCCCAGCTCTCTGGGGTCGGTTATCTCGCCGGTAAGGGCCGCGGCCACCGCAGTCTCCGGGGAGACCAGGTATACCTTGGCGTCGGCGGTGCCGCTGCGTCCCTCAAAGTTCCGGTTGAAGGTGCGCAGGCTGACGCCGCCGGAGTTGGGTGAGAAGCCCATGCCTATGCAGGGGCCGCAGGCACACTCCAGCAGTCTCGCCCCGGAGGACAGAATATCCGACAGGGCCCCGCAGTCGGAGAGCATGGTGAGGACCTGTCTTGATCCGGGGGATACGGACATGCTCACGCTGGGGCTTATCTGCCGCCCCTTCAGCATGGCCGCCGCCTTAAGCATATCATACAGGGAAGAATTGGTGCAGGAGCCTATGCACACCTGGTCCACCTTTGTGCCCTTCAGGCTCTTTACCGTGACTACCTTGTCGGGCATATGGGGGCAGGCAATCAAGGGCTCCAGGGCGGAGAGGTCGATCTCTATCACCCGCTCATATTCCGCATCTGCATCGGGATGCAGTTCCCGGAAATCCTTCTCCCGGCCCTGGGCCTTCAGGAAGGCCAGAGTCATCTCGTCGGAGGGGAAGATGGAGCTGGTGGCTCCCAGCTCTGCTCCCATGTTGGTTATGGTGGCTCTCTCCGGCACGGTGAGGGTCTTTACGCCCTCGCCGCCCCACTCGATTATCTTGCCTACGCCGCCCTTTACGGACAGTATGCGCAGTATCTCAAGGCTTATATCCTTGGCGGTGACGAAGGGGCGCAGGGCTCCCTTTAATTCTACCTTTATCACCCTGGGCATTGTTATATAGTAGGCTCCGCCGCCCATGGCCACGGCCACGTCCAGGCCGCCGGCGCCGAAGGCCAGCATACCCAGGCCGCCGGCGGTGGGGGTATGGCTGTCGGAACCTATAAGGGTCTTACCCGGCACGCCGAAGCGCTCCAGATGTACCTGGTGGCAGATGCCGTTGCCGGGACGGGAAAACCAGATGCCGTGCTTTTTGGCCACGGTCTGGATATAGCGGTGGTCGTCGGCGTTTTCAAAGCCGGACTGGAGGGTGTTGTGGTCAATGTAGGCCACGGAGCGCTCCGTCTTTACCCGGTCCAGGCCCATGGCCTCGAACTCCAGGTAGGCCATGGTGCCGGTGGCGTCCTGGGTCAGGGTCTGGTCTATTCTCAGCGCCGCTTCTTCCCCGGGTATCATGCTGCCGGATACCAGGTGTTCCTTTATTATCTTCTCTGCAAGATTGTATCCCATAGCTTAAATCTCCATTTCCGCCATACTGTCTCTGGCATTTACCACATGATTCAGTGCCGCTTTCTCCGCCGCCTCACTGTCATGGGCGGCCAGTGCCTTGTATATTGCCCGGTGCTCTTCCAGGGAGAGAAGGGCCCGGCTGTGCTTGCTCACCGAAGCGCTGCGGTATTTCATTATTTTTCTGTGCAGGGCGCTGAGGGTCTCATGGAAGGCCCGGCTGCCGCTGCCCTCGTAGAGCAGCTCATGGAAGCGGCTGTCCATATCCCTTATCTGTTCGGCGCTGTCCCCCTCCTGCTTGTCTATATAGAAGCTCTGTAGATCCAGAGTCTCCTCCATCTGTTTAAGCTGCTCGTCGCTGATATTGGCGGCGGCCCGGCGGGCTGCCAGGCCCTCTATGCGCAGGCGTATCTCATACATATCCAGCATATCCTCCCTGGATATGCCTATTACCACCATACCCCGGCCAGTCTCTTTCAGGATGTTCTCCTGTTCCAGGCGGCGTACAGCCTCCCTTATTGGAGTGCGGCTCACTCCCAGCTCCGCAGACAGCCGCAGTTCGCTGAGCACCTCGCCCCTCTGATATTTTCCGGTGAGTATATCCCGCTCCAGCTGCTCGAATATCTGGTCCGCTATCGATATGGTTCTGTGCTCTCTCATTCTCATCTCTCCTTACATCAGCCTTGGGGCTTGAACCGTCCGCCGGAAAGCTCAAAGATCTTCTGCTCCAGCTCCTCGGTTGAGAGACTGGCGGTCCTGCCGCTCTCATACTGAGCATCCACCCATTCTTTCAGGGCCTGGACCAAAGGCGAACGCTTATCCATCTTATCCTCGCCCCGGAGGAAATAATTCTGATTCATCCAGTAGGCTATGCCCGCCAGACCGGAGTTTTTGTTGATTGCCACCTTTGCCGGACGCTTCAGGAGCTTTTCCGTATCGAAGATATTGTATATCTCCTCATCCTTCAAAAGTCCGTCGGCATGTATGCCGGCCCTGGTCTCGTTGAACTTTCGGCCTACGAAGGGGGTCATGGGCGGGATGTTGTAGCCTATCTCTTTTCTGAAGTAATCCGCTATCTCAGTTATCGCCGTGGGGTCCATACCGTCCAGCGAGCCACGGAGGGAAGCATATTCAAACACCATGGCCTCCAGAGGCACATTGCCGGTCCTCTCGCCTATGCCCAGCAGCGAGCAGTTGACGCCGCTGGCTCCATAGAGCCAGGCAGTAGAAGCGTTGGTCACAGCCTTATAAAAATCGTTGTGGCCGTGCCACTCCAGATACTGGCTCTTAACATCGGAATACTGCTGCAGGCCGTAGATTATTCCAGGCACGCTCCGGGGCAGAGCCACTTCCGAATAGGGCACACCGTAGCCCATGGTGTCGCAGGCCCGGATGCGCACGGGTATCTTTGCCTCTCTGGAGAGCTTCATCAGCTCGTTTACAAAGGGCACCACAAAGCCGTAGAAATCCGCCCGGGTGATGTCCTCCAGATGACAGCGGGGCATGACCCCGGCGTCAAAGGCGTCCTTCACCGCAGCCAGGTAGTGCTCCATGGCCTGGCGGCGGGTCATGTTCAGCTTTTTAAATATATGATAATCGCTGCAGGAGACCAGAATGCCCGTCTCCCGTATGCCCATGTCCTTCACCAGACGGAAGTCCTCCCGGCTGGCCCGTATCCATGTGGTTATCTCCGGGAATTTGAATCCCAGAGCCTGGCAGCGCTCCACCGCCTCCCGGTCTTTATTACTATATATAAAGAACTCCGTCTGTCTTATAAGACCATAAGGCCCGCCCAGCTTGTTCATCAGCTTGTACAGCTCTACTATCTGCTCGGTGGTATACGGGTTTACCGACTGCTGCCCGTCCCGGAAAGACGTGTCCGTTATCCAGATGTCCTCAGGCATGGACATGGGCACCCGCCGGTGGTTGAAAGCTATTTTCGGCACCTCTTCATAACTGTACACATCCCGGTACAATATGGGCTCCTTAACGTCCTGCAGAGAATACTTGTAGTCGTTTTCCTCCAACAGATTGGTCTTTGCAGACAGTTCCAGCATATGCGATCTCTCCTTTCCCGACAGGGGCCTTTGGCTGGACTCATGTATTTTAGTATAACTGTATACATATATACCACCATGCACAGCAAATGTCCAGCCTTATTTTTTCTTAACGGGAGCTTATCGTGGCGAATTGCACAAGAGCCGGGGTGTATATTATGCATACAACAATTAATATTCATTTTTAATCTGTATATACATAGATTTTTTGTATATTGCTTTAGTTTATTTCATATATTTTGGCTAAATATTCACTTTTCTTATTGACAAAGTGGCGGTCATACATTATAATCTGCCCATAACAAAAAAACATGGAGGCATCCCTATGAATAAAGCTGATATAAAAAAAGTTGTTCTGGCCTACTCCGGCGGACTTGACACTTCCATCATAATCCCCTGGCTGAAAGAGAATTACAACAACTGCGAAGTTATCGCCGTCTCCGGCAACGTGGGTCAGGCCGACGAGCTGGAAGGCCTGGAGGAAAAGGCCATAAAGACCGGGGCCTCCAAGCTCTACGTTCTGGACCTCACCGATGAATATGTGAACGACTTCATCATCCCCACCATGAAGGCCGGGGCGGTTTATGAAGGTTATCTCCTGGGCACCAGCCACGCCCGGCCCTGCATCGCCAAGGGTCTGGTGGAGATAGCCAAGAAGGAAGGGGCCGACGCCATAGTCCACGGCTGCACCGGCAAGGGCAACGACCAGGTCCGCTTTGAGCTGGCCATCAAGCACTTTGCCCCCAACATGCCCATAATCGCCCCCTGGCGTGAGTGGAACATCAAATCCCGTGAGGAAGAAATAGAGTACGCCGAGGCCCACAATGTGCCCCTGAAGATAAACCGGGAGACCAACTACTCCAAGGACAAGAACCTCTGGCACCTGTCCCACGAGGGTCTGGACCTGGAGGACACCGGCAACGAGCCCATGTACGAGAAGCCCGGCTTTTTGGAGATGGGCGTCTCCCCCATCATGGCTCCCGACAAGCCCACCTATATCACCCTGGACTTTGAGCAGGGCATACCCGTTGCTCTGGACGGAGAGAAGATGAGCGCCAAGGACATCATCCTCAAGCTCAACGAGATAGGCGGAGCCAACGGCATCGGCATCATCGACATCGTGGAGAACCGTCTGGTAGGTATGAAGTGCCGGGGCGTGTACGAGACTCCCGGCGGCACCATCCTCTACAAGGCCCACAGCGTTCTGGAGAGCATCTGTCTGGATAAGCTCACTCTCCACGAAAAGCAGAAGCTGTCCATCACCTTTGCGGAGCTGGTGTACAACGGCCAGTGGTTCACTCCTCTACGGGAGGCTCTCAGCGCTTTCGTTGACAAGACTCAGGAGAAGGTCACCGGTAAGGTGAAGCTGAAGCTCTACAAGGGCAACATGATTAACGCCGGTGTCTGGAGCCCCAACTCCCTCTACAGCGAGGAGATAGCCACCTTCGGCGAGAGCGATTACAATCAGAAGGACGCAGAGGGCTTTATAAACCTCTACGGTCTGCCCATCAAGGTCCAGGCCCTGGTGGACGGCAAGGAATAAAATGAGCCTTTATCCGGCGTGGGACCCACGCCGGATAAAGCGATACTATAAGGGAGAACAGCAGTTATGGCAAAAATGTGGGCCGGTCTCACCTCCGGCGTCACCGACAGCGTGGCGGACGATTTCAATTCCTCCATATCCTTTGACAGCCGCATGTATAAGCAGGACATCACCGGCAGCATAGCCCATGCGGCCATGCTCTCCGCCCAGGGCATTATCAGCCCCCAGGACAAGGAGCAGCTGACGGAGGGCCTGCTGTCCATCCTGGATGATATAAACAGCGGCGCATTGCAGATAGACCCCCTCAGCGAGGATATCCACATGTTCGTGGAACAGGAGCTCACCAAGCGCATCGGTGACGCCGGCAAGAAGCTCCACACCGCCCGCAGCCGCAACGACCAGGTGGCCCTGGACCTGAGGATGTACCTGAGGGATGAGATGGAAGAGGTCAAAAAGCTGCTGAGAGCCCTTATTCAGGCCCTGTATCAGCAGGCCAAGGCCCACAAGAGCAGCATCATGCCCGGCTATACCCATCTTCAGCGGGCCCAGCCGGTGACCTTCGGCCACCATCTGCTGGCCTACTGCATGATGCTCATAAGGGATGCGGGCCGTTTTGAGGATGCCCTGAAGCGCATGGATGTATCCCCCATCGGCTGCTGCGCCCTGGCGGGCACCACCTATAATACCGACAGGGAAATGGAGGCCAATGCCCTGGGATTTTCCTCAGTGGCTCTCAACAGCATGGACGGCGTCTCCGACAGGGACTACTGTCTGGAGCTTATGAGCGCCATGTCCATACTTATGATGCACCTGTCCCGGCTCTCCGAGGAGCTGATACTCTGGTGTAGCTGGGAGTTCAAGTTCGTCACCCTCTCCGACGGCTACACCACCGGCTCCTCCATAATGCCCCAGAAGAAGAATCCGGACATGGCGGAGCTGATCCGTGGCAAGACCGGCCGGGTATACGGGGATCTGATGGGTCTGCTCACCACTTTGAAGGGTCTGCCCCTGGCCTACAACAAGGACATGCAGGAGGACAAGGAGTGTATCTTCGACGCCCTGGATACTGTGAAAGCCTGTCTCCAGGTGGCCGCCCCCATGATAGAGACCATGACCGTCCATGAGGACAACATGTTCTCCGCAGCCCAAAAGGGCTTTATAAACGCCACAGACCTGGCGGATTATCTGGTGAAGAATGGCCTGCCCTTCCGCAGCGCCTATAAGATATCCGGGGAAATTGTGGCAAAATGCATGGCTGACGACCAGGTTCTGGAGACTCTGCCTCTGGAAGTCTACAAGACTTTCAGCCCCGTCTTCGACGAGGATCTCTATAAGGAGATAGATCTCCGCGCCTGTGTTGAAAAGCGCATCTCCCAGGGCGGCACCTCACTCCGCTCTGTGGAGATGCAGCTTGTGTACGTGGAGGAGTTTTTGAAAGATGACTAAGGTATTCATCGACGGCAGCGCCGGAACCACAGGCCTGCGCATCCATGAGCGGCTCTCCGGGAGAAAAGATATAGAGCTTATCTCCATACCCCAGGAGCTGAGAAAAGATAAGAAGGCCAGAGAAGAGGCCATCAATGCCGCGGATGTGGCTTTCTTCTGCCTGCCGGATGCGGCGGCCATAGAGGCCGCCTCCCTCTGCCACGGCTCCACCGCCCTCATCGACACCTCCACCGCCCACCGCACTCATCCCGCCTGGGATTACGGCTTTCCTGAGCTGAAGGGCCGGAGAGAAAAGGTGGCCTCCTCCAAGAGAGTGGCCAACCCCGGCTGTCACGCCAGCGGCTTCATCGCCCTGGCGGAGCCCCTGGTGAGAGCGGGCATCATCCCGGCGGAGCTGAAGCTCAGCTGCTTTTCCCTTACCGGCTACTCCGGCGGCGGGAAAAAGATGATAGCCGAGTATGAGGACCCCCTGAGAAATCCCCTGCTCTCCGCCCCCAGACAGTACGCCCTGACTCAGCAGCACAAGCATCTGAAAGAGATGCGCCTGATCTCCGGCCTGGAGGAGGCCCCGGTGTTCTGCCCCATAGTGGCCGACTACTACAGCGGCATGGAGCTGACGCTGCCCCTCTTCAAAAAGGACATCAAGGGGGACATGGAAGACATAAAGGAAGTCTACCGGGAATATTATTCCTCCGGCCTTGTCCACTTTGAAGAGGATGACCCGGAGGGCGGGCTCCTCTCGGGAGCGGCCCTCTCCGGCAGAGACGACATGGAGATAAGAGTGACCGGCTGCGATGAGCGCATCCTGCTCATATCCCGCTTCGACAATTTGGGCAAGGGCGCATCCGGCGCCGCAATACAGAATATGAACATCATCCTGGGCCTGGACGAAAAGACCGGCCTTACAGTATAGAGCAATAAGGGAGAAAAGAATGAAAACTGTCACCGGCGGCGTCTGCGCCGCAAAAGGCTTTAAGGCCGCAGGCATACACTGCGGAATACGCAAAAACCAGAGTAAAAAGGATCTGGCCCTGATATACAGCCAGGTCCCCGCTTCCGCTGCGGCGGTGTACACCACCAATCTGGTTAAGGGCGCGCCCCTCACCGTCACCAAGGAGAACATCTCCGACGGTAAGGCTCAGGCCATGATCTGCAACAGCGGCAACGCCAACACCTGCAATGCCGACGGCATAGAGAAGGCCCAGGCCATGTGCGCCATGACTGCCCAGGCCCTGGGCATCAAGGCGGAGGATGTTATCGTTGCCTCCACCGGCGTTATCGGCCAGATTATGGATATCACGCCCATTGAAAAGGGCATGGCCCAGCTGGTCTCGGAGCTGTCGGAAGAGGGCAGCCCCAATGCCGCCCAGGCCATCATGACCACCGACACCCAGCCCAAGGAGCTGGCGGTGGAATTTCAGCTGGGAGGCAAGACCTGCCACATTGGCGGCATAGCCAAGGGCAGCGGCATGATACACCCCAACATGGCCACCATGCTGGTCTTCATCACCACCGACGCCGCCATCAGCCCGGAGATGCTCTCCGCGGCTTTGAAAGGCGACATACAGAACACTTTCAACATGGTCAGCGTGGACGGAGACACCTCCACCAACGACATGGTCTCCATCATGGCCAACGGTCTTGCGGGAAATGAGGAGATCACCGCCCCCGGCGAGGACTTCAGCATCTTTATGAAAGCGCTCAACACCCTCACCGTCTACCTCTGCCGCTGCATAGCGGGAGACGGCGAAGGTGCCACCAAGCTGCTGGAGTGCACCGTCACCGGCGCCGCCGACGAGGCCACTGCCAAGGTAGTGGCAAAGAGCATCATATGCTCCAGTCTGGTAAAGGCTGCAATGTTCGGCGCCGACGCCAACTGGGGCCGGGTCCTCTGTGCCATAGGCTACAGCGGCGCAGATGTGGACGTAAACAAGGTGGACGTGAGCTTCAGCTCCCCGGCGGGCACCGTGAAAGTGTGCAAGGACGGAGCGGGCATCCCCTTCTCTGAGGAGCTGGCAAAGCAGGTGCTTCTGGAAAAAGAGATTGGCATAAACGTGTCTCTGGGCCAGGGCAGCGGCCAGGCAGTGGCCTGGGGCTGCGACCTCACCTACGAGTATGTGAAGATAAACGGAGACTACAGGACTTAAAAGCATGAACGAGCTTATTTTTACCAACTCCCAGCGGGCCCAGGTACTGACCCAGGCTCTGCCTTACATCCGGCAGTACAGCGGCAAGATCGTAGTGGTAAAGTACGGCGGCAACGCCATGATAAACGAAGAGCTGAAGCAGCAGGTCATGGAGGACATAGTCCTGCTGTGGCTGGTAGGTGTAAAAGTGGTCCTGGTCCACGGCGGCGGCCCGGAGATAAACCGCCTCATGGAGAGGCTGGGCAAGGAGCCGGTGTTCGTGGACGGGCTGCGGGTCACCGACCAGGAGACCATGGACATAGTACAGATGGTCCTCTCCGGCAAGGTGAACAAGACTCTGGTGAACCTGCTGGAGATGCAGGGAGGCCGGGCCATGGGTATCTCCGGCATAGACGGAGGTCTTATAAGAGCCCAGGCCAAGGACCCCAGACTTGGCTTTGTGGGCAGAATAACCGGCGTGGATATACGCCCGGTAATGGACATGCTGGAAAAGGGCTACATTCCCGTAATATCCACCCTGGGCTGCGACGAGCAGGGCAACGCCTACAACATAAACGGCGACACCGCCGCCGCCTTTATAGCCGGGGCGCTGGGGGCCGAGAGGCTCATAATGATGACGGATATCGCCGGTATATTGAGAGACCAGCACGACCCCTCAACTCTAATCCCCAAGCTCACCGTGGAGCAGGCCAAGGGGCTCTATGCCAGCGGTGTGATCTCCGGCGGAATGATACCCAAAGTGGACTGCTGCATAGAGGCCCTGAACAGGGGCGTGGAAAGCGTGATAATAATGGACGGCCGTGTGCCCCACTCCATACTTATGGAGATACTCACCGACGAGGGCGCCGGTACTATGGTAATAGGAGAGGATAAAAATGACTGACATCAAAGCCATCGACAAACAGTATGTTGCAAACACCTACGCCCGCTTCCCTGTGGAGCTTGTCAGCGGCAAAGGCTCCCTGGTCTATGACGAGAAGGGCAAAGAGTACATTGACATGGGCAGCGGCATCGGCGTCACCGCCTTCGGCATTGCCGACGAGGAATGGCAGAAAGCCGTTATAGAGCAGCTGGGCAAGCTCCAGCACATGTCCAACCTCTACTACACCCAGCCCTGTGCCATTCTGGCCAAGATGCTCTGCGAGAAGACCGGCATGAAAAAGGTCTTCTTCACCAACTCCGGCGCCGAGGCCAACGAGTGCGTCATAAAGGCCGCCCGCAAATACGCCTTCGACAAGAAGGGCGCCGATTACTACACCATAGTCACCCTGGAAAACAGTTTCCACGGCCGCACCATCACCACCCTGGCGGCCACCGGTCAGGAGCACTACCACGAGCTGTTCCAGCCCCTAACCCCCGGTTTTGTCTACGCCAAGGCCAACGACTTTGAGGACGTGAAGGCCAAGGCCCTGGAAAACAAGACCGCCGCCATCATGATGGAGTGCATCCAGGGTGAGGGCGGGGTCATCCCCCTGGAGCAGGACTTTGTAAAAGCAGTGGCAGACTTTGCCAAGAAAGAGGACATCCTGCTTATCTTCGACGAGGTGCAGACCGGCAACGGCCGCACCGGCGAGCTTTATGCTTATATGAACTACGGAGTGGAGCCGGATCTGGTGTCCACCGCCAAGGGCATAGCCGGAGGCCTGCCTCTGGGCGCCGCCCTCATGGGAGAGAAGACCGAGTTCAGCCTGGGCTACGGTGACCACGGTTCCACCTTCGGCGGCAACCCCGTCTCCTGCGCCGGAGCCATCAGCATCATCAGCCGCATCGACCGTAAACTGCTGGACGAAGTGAAGGCCAAGGGTCAGCTTATAAAGGATACTCTCACCGGGGCCCCCGGTGTGGAGGCCATCACAGGCATGGGGCTTATGGTGGGCATAAAGACCGTAAAGCCCGCAGGCGACGTAGTCAATGAGTGCATGGAGAATGGTGTCCTGTGCCTCACCGCCAAGGACAAGGTCCGTCTGCTGCCCGCCCTGAACATTCCCACCGACCTGCTTATGAAGGCCCTTGAGGTCATCAAGGCCGCCTGTGCATGAGGTGGAGCATATGTCGCTTAAAGGTAAAAGCTTCCTCACCCTGCTGGATTTCAGCCCCGAGGAGATTGAGGAGTTCCTCTCCCTGGCCGCCAAGCTGAAGGCGGAAAAGAAGGCGGGCATACCCCACCGGCTCTTTGAGGGGAAGAATATTGCCCTCATCTTTGAAAAGACCAGCACCCGCACCCGCTGCAGCTTTGAGGTGGCGGCGGCGGACCTGGGTATGCACTCGGTATACCTGGATCCAAAGGCCTCCCAGATAGGGAAAAAGGAGAGCATTGAGGATACCGCCAAGGTGCTGGGACGTATGTTCGACGGCATTGAGTACCGTGGCTACGGTCAGGAGCGGGTGGAGCTGCTGGCCAAATACTCCGGCGTTCCGGTGTGGAACGGGCTTACCAACGAATACCACCCCACCCAGATTCTGGCAGACTTTCTTACTATCAAAGAACATTTTGGCTCTCTTAAAGAAAAAAAGCTTGTATATATGGGCGATGCCCGCTACAATATGGGAAATTCCCTGATGATAGGCTGTGCCAAGATGGGCATGGAATTTGTGGCCTGCGCTCCGGAGAAATACTTCCCCGATGCCGCCCTGGTGGCAAAATGCCGGGCCATAGCTGCCCAGACCGGGGCCAAGCTCAGCTTTGAGACTGAGCCCATGAAGGCAACCAAAGGTGCCCATGTGATATACACCGATGTGTGGGTGTCCATGGGTGAGGCCGAATCCGTCTGGGAAGAGCGCATCCACGACCTTCTGCCCTATCAGGTGAACGCAAAGCTCATGGAAAACGCCGGGCCCCAGTGCCGCTTCATGCACTGTCTGCCCGCCTTCCATGATCTGGAGACGGAGACGGGGCTGGAGGTATACAAGAAATTCGGCATTGACGCCATGGAGGTCACCGATGAGGTCTTCCGCAGCGAAGCCTCCATCGTCTTTGACGAGGCGGAAAACCGCATGCACACAATAAAGGCCGTAATGGCGGCGACTTTATAAGCCGCCCGCCGGGGCAGGAAACCTAGGGGGAGGCAGTCATATGCAGACTGCCTCCCCTGTGATGGAGTGATAGAATGGAAAAGGCATATCTTGTTTTAAGCAACGGCATGACATTCGAGGGGCAGGCCATAGGCGCCCGGGGAGAGAGCATAGGCGAGCTGGTATTCACCACCGGCATGGTGGGCTATATGGAGACCCTCACCGACCCCAGCTACGCCGGGCAGATAATTATGCAGACCTTTCCCCTCATAGGCAACTACGGAGTAATTCCTGAGGATTTCGAGGGGGACTGCTTTGCCAAGGGCTATGTGGTCCGGGAACTGTGTGACCAGCCCTCCAACTTCAGGAGTCAATACGCCCTGGACAAATTTTTAAAGGACAAGGGCATCTGCGGCATCTGTGGGGTGGATACCCGGCAGATAACCCGCATAATCCGGGAAGAAGGCGTTATGAACGCCGGCATCTTCTCAGCCCCTCCCGCCGACTTATCCGAAATACAGGCCTATTCCTGCACCGGGGTGGTGGCTCAGGTCAGTCACCGGGAAAAGCGCATATTCCCGGCCCATGGGCAGGAGAAATTCACCGTGGCTCTTATAGACTACGGCGCAAAGCAAAACATCATCCGCTGCCTGTGCAGCCGGGGCTGCAAGGTCATAAGCCTGCCCTTTGACGTTACGGCGGAGGAAGTGCTCTCCCTGGGAGTGGACGGCGTGATGCTCTCCAACGGCCCCGGCGACCCCAAGGAGAACGTACAGTCCATCTCCCAGATCGGAAAGCTTCTGGGCAAGCTCCCCATCTTCGGCATCTGCCTGGGCCATCAGCTGACGGCTCTGGCTCTGGGCGGGGACACGGTGAAGCTGAAATACGGCCACCGTGGTGCAAACCAGCCGGTAAAGCGTCTCTCCGACGGCCGCTGCTTCATATCCAGCCAGAACCACGGTTACGCCGTGGTGTCCGAGAGCATGGCGGGCAAGGGCGTGCTCAGCTACGTAAATGCCAACGACTTCAGCTGCGAGGGCCTGGACTACCCGGATCTGAACTGCTTCACGGTGCAGTTTCACCCGGAGGCTGCAGGAGGGCCCCGGGACACCGGATTTCTTTTCGACCGCTTCATATCCATGATGGGAGGTAAGAGCAATGCCTAAGGACAAGAGCATACACAAGGTACTGGTCATCGGCTCCGGCCCCATCGTCATCGGTCAGGCGGCGGAATTTGACTACGCCGGCGCCCAGGCCTGCCGGGTGCTGCGCCAGGAAGGCATCAGCACCGTGCTGGTAAACTCCAACCCTGCCACTATAATGACCGACAAGCACCTGGCGGACAAGATATACCTGGAGCCTCTCACCGCAAAAACTGTGCGGCGCATAATAGAAAAGGAACGCCCCGACTCCCTGCTGGCAGGGCTGGGAGGCCAGACAGGCCTTACCATAGCCATGCAGCTGAGTCGGGACGGAACCCTGGAACGCTACGGCGTTCGGCTGCTGGGTTCGGACATTGAGGCCATAGACCGGGCTGAGGACCGGGAGCTCTTCCGGGAGACCCTGGAAGAGATGGGCCAGCCGGTCATCCCCTCCGCCACCGCCGAGGATCTGGACCGGGCCCTGGAGATAGCCAAAGAGATAGGCTACCCGGTGATAGTCCGCCCCGCCTTCACTTTGGGCGGCACCGGCGGCGGCATTGCCGCAGATGAGGGGGAACTGCGCACCATAGCCAAGGGCGGTCTGGATCAGTCCCCTATCCACCAGATACTGGTGGAGCGCTGCATATCCGGCTGGAAGGAGATAGAATTTGAGACTCTGAGGGATGCCGCCGGCAACGCCGTGGCGGTCTGCTCCATGGAGAACTTTGACCCGGTGGGCATACACACCGGGGACTCCATAGTGGTGGCCCCTGCCCTGACCCTGTCGGACAAGGAGTATCAGATGCTCCGCTCCGCCTCTCTGGACATCATATCCCGTCTGGGCATAGTGGGCGGCTGCAACTGCCAGTTTGCTTTGAACCCGGATTCCTTTGAATACGCCGTCATAGAGGTGAACCCCCGGGTGTCCCGCTCCTCGGCTCTGGCCTCCAAGGCCACCGGCTACCCCATAGCCAAGATAAGCACCCGCATCGCCCTGGGCTACACCCTTGACGAGATAAAGAACGAGATAACCGGCAAGACCTGCGCCTGCTTCGAACCTACACTGGACTATGTGGTGGTGAAGCTGCCCAAGTGGCCCTTCGACAAGTTCCCCGGCTCCAGCCGTGAGCTGGGCACCCAGATGAAGGCCACCGGAGAAGTCATGGCCATAGCCCCCAATTTTGAAATGGCTTTGATGAAAGCTGTCCGGGGAGCCGAGATAGGGCTGGATACCCTCAACGCCCCGCCCCTCCATGACGCTCCTGTCACCCAGCGGCTCCACGAGCAGAACGACCACCGGCTTTTCACCATCTTCGAGGCCCTGAAGCAGGGCGTCTCCGTAGATGAAATACATTCCATAACCCGTATAGACAAGTGGTTTCTCCACAAGCTGGCCGGCCTTGCCGCCTTCGAACAGTCCATTCAGGGTAAAACCCTCAGCCCCGAGGAATACAAGAAGGCCAAGTGGCTGGGCTATCCCGACGCCGCTCTCTG
The DNA here is from genome assembly GCA_944385705.1 of uncultured Oscillospiraceae bacterium. GTDB lineage: Bacteria > Bacillota > Clostridia > Oscillospirales > Oscillospiraceae > Limivicinus. The sequence goes on from CALWYF010000023.1 coordinate 34,297, forward strand.
CCGCATCACTGGCATGGAGAAGATGCCGGGCATGGCCATGAGCTACAAGATGGTGGACACCTGCGGAGCGGAGTTCGACTCCGAGACCCCCTATTTCTACTCCAGCTTCGACGAATACTGCGAGTCGTCCAATTTCCCCCGCAGCGGCAAGCCTGTGGTCATGGTGCTGGGCTCCGGCCCCATCCGCATAGGCCAGGGCATAGAATTTGACTACAGCAGCGTCCACTGTGTGTGGACCCTCCGGGAACTGGGCTATGACGTGGTCATAGTCAACAACAACCCGGAAACCGTCTCCACCGACTACGACACCGCCCACCGGCTTTACTTTGAACCCCTCTGTCCCGAGGACGTGGGCAACATTCTCAGAGTGGAAAAGCCCATAGGCGTGGTGGTGGCCTTCGGCGGCCAGACGGCCATAAAGCTCACCAAATATCTGGACAGCCTGGGCGTAAAGATCCTGGGCACCTCTGCCGACGGCATAGACCTGGCGGAGGACCGGGCCCGCTTCGACGCTCTGCTGGAACAGTTCGGCATCAGCCGCCCCAAGGGCCGGGGCGTCAACTCCCTGGAGGAAGCCTTGGAGACAGCTGAGGAGCTGGGTTACCCGGTGCTGCTGCGCCCCTCCTATGTCATCGGCGGCCAGAACATGAGCATCTCCCGAAACCCCGAGCAGACCAGAAAATACATGGAGACCATACTCTCCGGGGGCATCGACAACCCGGTGCTGGTGGACAAGTATATGCCCGGCACGGAGCTGGAAGTGGACCTGATCTCCGACGGGGAGAATGTGCTCATCCCCGGCATCATGGAGCACATAGAGCGGGCGGGAGTCCACAGCGGCGACTCCATAGCCGTCTATCCTCCCTACAACCTCAGCGACAAGTTCCTGCGGCGCATCCGCCAGGTGTCGGAAAAGCTGGCCCTGGCTCTGGGCACCAAGGGTCTGGTGAACATCCAGTACCTCATCTACGGCGGGGAACTCTATGTCATTGAGGTCAACCCCCGGGCCTCCCGCACCGTGCCCTACATCAGCAAGGTGACCAATGTGCCAATGGTGGACATCGCCGGGCGCATCATGCTGGGAGAGAAGCTGGAGGACCTGGGCTACGGCACCGGTCTCTACCGCACGCCTCCCTACTACGCCGTAAAGGTGCCGGTGTTCTCCTTTGAAAAGCTGGGAGACGCAAACTCC
>CALWYF010000024.1 GCA_944385705.1 uncultured Oscillospiraceae bacterium
TGAAGACCGACCCGCAGCTGATGGGCGCTCTGGGCGCTGCCGAGTACGCCCGCCAGAAGGGCATGGCCAAGAAGTAAGCACACTAAGGATATAAGGTAAATACATGGAGAAAAACCGGCGCCGTTGTTATTGACGGCGCCGGTTTTCGCTTGTCAAAAGCGTGAGTCACCCAGAGTTTACCATATGTCTATTTACTTTTTCCGCCTTTTTGGGGTATAATCCCTATGGTCGAAAGAATATGCACCCAGCATTTTCGGCCCCATTTGATTATATCAAACAGGAGGATATGCGGTTATGAAGCAGTATTTTGAGATAGTGGACGTTATGGCAAGGGAGATTCTGGACTCCCGGGGCAACCCCACCGTGGAGGTGGAAGTGACTCTGGACGACGGCACCGTCGGCCGGGCGGCAGTGCCCTCCGGCGCTTCCACAGGCATGTATGAGGCCTGCGAGCTGAGAGACGGCGACAAGAGCCGCTACGGCGGCAAAGGCGTGCAGATGGCCGTGGAGAACGTCAACGGCGAGATAGCCGAGGCTCTCCTGGGGCTGAACGTGCTGGACCAGACCTCTATAGACAAGATGCTCATCGAGATAGACGGCACCCCCAACAAGACCCGCCTGGGAGCCAACGCCATCCTGGGTGCCTCCCTGGCCTGCGCCAAGGCCGCCGCAGCCGCCACCGGCGTCAGCCTCTATAACTATATCGGCGGCGTGAACGCCAAGGTGCTGCCGGTGCCCATGATGAACGTGCTCAACGGCGGCGCCCACGCCACCGGCTCCAATGTGGACATTCAGGAGTTCATGATAATGCCTGTGGGAGCCGACAGCTTCAAGAAGGCTCTGCGTATGTGCGCCGAGGTCTTCCATGCTCTGAAGAAAGTGGTGCCGGCCTCCGGCGTGGGCGACGAGGGCGGCTATGCTCCCAACCTGGACAGCGACGAAGATGCTCTGAAGGCTCTGGTGGCCGCAATGGAGCTGGCGGGATATAAGCCCGGAGAGGACTTCATGATAGCCATAGACGGGGCCGTGTCCGACTGGTATAAGGAGGATAAGTGCTACCACCTGCCAAAGCGGGGCACCGTCATGACTTCGGAGCAGATGGTGGACATGTGGGAGGACTTTGTGAACAAGTACCCCATAATCTCCATTGAAGACGGCATGGGCGAGAACGACTGGGAGGGCTGGCAGATGATGACCCGCCGCCTGGGCAGCCGCATCCAGATAGTGGGGGACGACCTCTTTGTAACCAATACGGAGCGTATAAAGAAGGGCATAGAGCTGAAGGCCGCAAACTCCGTGCTCATAAAGCTCAACCAGATAGGCACCCTCACTGAGACCCTGGACGCCATCCAGATGGCCCATCGGGCAGGCTGGACCGCCGTGGTGTCCCACCGCTCCGGCGAGACCGAGGACACCACTATTGCCGACATCTCCGTGGGCGTGAACGCCGGGCAGATAAAGACCGGCGCCCCCTCCCGCACAGACCGGGTTGCCAAGTACAACCAGCTGCTGCGCATAGAGGAGGAACTCTTTGACGTACCCCAGTATCTGGGCAAGGACGCCTTCTTCTCCATCCGCTGAGCCGGGAGAGAACTAAGTCAAACAAGATATGCAAAAAGCTCCCGTCCGGGTAAATCCTGGACGGGAGCTTTGGCATGTAAGGAATAATCATTTGGGAAGTTCTCTGCCGCAGTGGGGGCAGTAGCGGCCGGAGGAGGCCAGGGGCTTGCCGCAGTATGGGCATTTATCGAGAAAGGCGCGGTATAGGGGATAAAGGGCAAGGATCACCACACAGACGAGAGCTATATATGCCCCCAGGGTAATGTCATAGTTGCCGCTGAGGAGCTTCAGACCCACGATAAGCCAGTCTACAACAAAGACCGCCAGGGCTAAAAGCCAAAGCCGGAAAAGAATTTTATTCATGACAGCCTCCGCCCTCCTTTTATTTCAGTTTCCCGTAAATACAAAGGTCGTAGCTGACACCGTCCTTGGTCACGGCCTTTCTCATCAGCCCCTCCGGCACAAAGCCGCTTTTCTCCAGCACCCGTCTGGAGGCGGCGTTAGGCTCAAAGACCAGACCGGTGATGCGGACGATATCCAGCTCACGAAAGGCGATTGGGCAGATCTGCTTTACCGCCTCCGTCATAATGCCCCTCGACCAATATCCGGCGGAGAGCAGGTAGCCTATCTCTGCATCCCTGCGGTATACGTCCCCTTTCTGCTCCACGGAGACGGAGCCGGCCAGCTCACCGTCCACAATAACGGCCCGGAAGATGCCGGTTTTGCCCTCCTGCTTAAGGACCATGTCCAGCCACTGTTCCCCGTCCTCCTGGGTGTAGGGATGTGGGAGCCTGTCCGACAGGTAGCGCCTGTCTATGCCGTCCAGCAGGGCACTGAGGGCCTGGGCGTCGCCCCTGTTCCATTTTCTCAGAATTATTTCCATAGAGCCGCCCTCCCGCTGAAGCCGTTATTCCGAAATGCTGCCGCCGTGGCGCAGGAACATGTTGGTGAAGGTGTCCCGGTGCTTGGACTCGGTGTAAAGGCCCTCTTTCATCAGGTGCATCTCCTCCTGCTCTCCGGCCAGGTTTTTCCTGGCGGCCTCCAGCAGTTCACAGGCGTCTTTTCTGGGGATGACCACCACGCCGTCGGCGTCCCCAACCAGGATATCCCCGGGCATGACCACCTGGCCGCCGCAGACCACCGGCACGTTTATCTCCCCCGGACCCTCCCGGTAGGGGCCCAGAGGGGTCACAGCCTTGGCAAAGACCGGCAGGGAGCTGGCGCGGATGTCGTCCACATCCCGCACGGCGCCGTTGACCACGAAGCCGCCCAGATGGCGCATCTCGGCGTAGGCCAGCATCATGCCGCCAACCAGGGCCCGGTCGGTGTAGCCCGCCCCGTCGATGACGATGATGTCTCCGGGCTTGGCGTAGTCCAGGGCCATCTGGGCGGCCAGGTTGTCCCCGGAGGGCACCTTCACGGTAAAAGCCACGCCCAGAAGAGTGTGTTTGTTGAAGGGGCGGATGCCCCCGAACATACAGGTCATCTTGCGCACGCAGTCCCCGATGTTGCTGCTGGGTATGCCTTTGAAGGCCTCCACCAGCTCTGCCTCCGGGCGTTCAAAATCCGTAAACATGCGAAAGCCAACGGCCATAATCAGGCCTCCTTATGAGAAAATATTCATAGGCCCGAGTTTAACAGAGACTCTGCCCCTTGTCAAATACCGGAGGATTTTCTTAACGGCCTGTTTCTGCTGTGGTCAGAGACGGGGGTGCGTATGGGGAAAGGGCAAAATAAACTTTTGGTTCAGCTGATTCCACCGTATCTCCATTGGGCTGAACAGAAACGTGTAATATAATCTGGCAAAGAAGGGGGACATTTTTATGAACAGCCGAAACATGGGAAAAACAATTTTGAGATTGAGGAAAGAAAAGAATATGACCCAGAAGGAGCTGGCGGACAGATTGCAAATCACCCACAATGCCGTCTCAAAGTGGGAGAGAGGCCTTTCTTGTCCGGATATATCCGTTTTGCCTGAGCTGGCGGAAATATTGGAAGTCAGCGTGGATGAACTGTTGACAGGGGATACTAAAGCCGACAAGTGGCAGCACTTTAAGGAGTTGAATGCAGCCGATGTGAAAGAGATGGCGGGGTTGCTGTGCCGATGCGTCAGTTTGGCCTTATCCATTGGCGGCCTGGTTATCTATTTGATTGGAAAGCTGGACCTTGCCGACTTTTGTGTGCTGCTGTGTACAGCAATCATTCTGCTGGGTATAGATAGTATGGGCAGAGGAAACGTAGAATGAAAACTTTGCTTAACAAGACGAGAAGGGAGTCTGGTATAATTATAGTCTGGAGTTAAGCAAGGCACATTTTCTTAACGGCGCCTGCCCTCTCAGGCTTCGAATCCCTTACGAGAATAGAAGTAGAAAACCCGGAATCCCATTTGGGATTCCGGGTTTTCTGGTACGCCGTAAGGGATTCGAACCCCTGACCTTCTGGTCCGTAGCCAGACGCTCTATCCAGCTGAGCTAACGGCGCATTTCTTAAAGCCCTAGTATATTAGCACAGCCTGGGAAAAATTGCAATACCTTTTTCAAAAAAACTGACCCTTACGACAAATTATTTTTGCGGCCTTACCAGCCCATGATATCGGAGATGGAGTCGCTCACTTCGCCGATGGTCTTGAGGGTACGGCCTAGGACGGATTTGGGGGTATTTTTTCTGGAGCGCATTGCCATAGCGGCGGCTCCGCCCACTATCAGACCCATACCCATGCCTACATAAAAATTCCTCTTGTTCATAACAATATCCTCCAATACAAGATTTGGAGACCGGCTTTGTCTCCCTTTTCCCTATTATTATTAGCATAAAATCCATTGATACCCATATGCAAATTGTGGTACAATATTCAAAGAATCTGACATCGGAGGCAAAACCATGAACGTAAGGATACTGGCGGTAGGCGACGTGTGCGGCGAGCCGGGCCTCAAGTTTCTTGAAAACAGACTTAAAGATTTCAAAAAAGAAAAGAATATAGATTTTACCGTAGTAAACGGAGAGAATGCCAACGTAGTGGGGGTGACGCCCAAGCAGGCGGACGCCATATTCCGCTCCGGGGCGGATGTGATCACCCTGGGAAATCATACCTGGACCAGAACCGAACTCCAGCCTTATCTGGAGGAGCGCAGCAAGATCCTGCGCCCGGCCAATTTCGGTCCCCAGTGTCCGGGCCGGGGCATAGGGGTGTTTTCCACAGCCTTTGGGGATGTGTGCGTTTTGAATCTCATGGGCCGCTTTACTTTGGACAGCAACACCGACAACCCCTTTGTCATAGCCGACGGCTACATGGCCGAGATAAAGGAGAAGATAATCCTGGTGGACTTCCATGCCGAGGGCACCAGTGAGAAGCGGGCCATGGGCTACCTGCTGGACGGCAAGGCCAGCGCCGTATGGGGCACCCACACCCATGTGCAGACCTCGGACGCCTGCGTGCTGCCCAAGGGCACCGGCTATATAAGCGACCTGGGCATGACCGGGGCGGTGCACTCTGTGCTGGGAATAGACCCGGAGCAGAGCATAGGCAAATTCATGGGCGACCCTCCCCGGCGTTACGAATCGGCAAAGGGGCCGGCCAAGCTGGAGGGCTGCATATTTGAGATAGACGCCGGGACAGGCAGATGTTTGAAAGCAGAGGGGGTAAGGCTGACATGAGTAAAATAAGGATACTCCACAGTGCGGACTTGCACCTGGACTCTCCCTTTGAGGGTTTGACGGCGGGGAAGGCCGCCATACGCCGGGCCGAGCAGCGGCAGCTGCTCAGCGCTCTCAGCGCTCTGGCCCAGGATGAGAAGGCAGACCTGGTGCTCCTGGCCGGAGACCTGCTGGACAGCGGCAACACCTATTATGAGACCGGAGAGGAGCTGGTGCGCTGCCTGGGGCAGATAGAGGCCCCGGTATTCATCTCTCCCGGCAACCATGACTGGTACTCTCCCAAGTGCCCCTATGCCCGGCTGAAGCTGCCGGAGAATGTCCACGTGTTTACCAAGCCGGAGATAGACTGCATCCAGCTGCCTGAGCTGGGGGTGAGAGTGTACGGCGCCGCCTTTACCGATAAGCACAGCGGCCCTCTGCTTCGTGGATTCCGGGCAGAAAGACAGGAGGGCGTGCTGAACCTTATGTGCATCCACGGGGAGCTGGGGGCGGCGGACTCGGCCTACGACCCCATAACGGAGCAAGAGATTTCAGACAGCGGCATGGACTATGTGGCCCTGGGCCATATACATAAGGCCAGCGGCTTGCAGAAGGCCGGGGATACCTGGTACTCCTGGCCTGGCTGCCCGGAAGGCCGGGGTTTTGACGAGACGGGAGAAAAGACCGTAAATATCCTGGAGCTGGGGGACGGGGACTGCAAATTGGAGACCCGCTCCATAGCCCAGCGGCGCTATGAACTGCTCAAGGTGGATATCACCGGCTCCGACGCCCTGCTGGCAGTTCACACTCAGCTGCCGGACGAGACGGTAAAGGACATATACCGTATAGTCCTCACCGGGGAGACGGAGCAAAGCCCGGATCTGAGGCAGCTTTACTCCGCCTTGTCGGAGCTGTTTTTCCAGCTGCAGCTGAGGGACGAGACCCGTCTGCGCCGCAGCGTGTGGGAGCGCGCGGGAGACGACACTCTCCGGGGCCTGTTTCTGGAGAAGCTGAAGAAAAAGTATGACGCGGCAAAAACCGAGGAGCAGCGTCTGACCATAGAGCAGGCGGCCCGCTGGGGTCTGGCGGCTCTGGACAACCGGGAGGAGGTGGCAAAGCATGAGGATAAATAAGATGACGGCTTCCTTCGGCAAGCTGGAAAACGAGAGCCTCAGCCTCCATCCGGGACTGAACGTGATATATGCCCCAAACGAGAGCGGCAAATCCACCTGGTGCGCCTTTATACGGGCCATGCTCTACGGCGTGGATACCACTGAGCGGGCCAGAGCCGGCTACCTGCCGGACAAGCTGCGCTATGCCCCCTGGTCCGGGGCCCCAATGGAGGGCAGCATGGAGCTCACCGCCGGGGGCTGTGATATCACCATTACCCGCAGTACCCGCCAGAAGAACGCCCCCATGCGGGAGTTCTCCGCCACCTATACCGGCAGCAATGTTCCGGTGGAGGGGCTTAACGGCTCCAACGCCGGAGAACAGCTCACCGGGGTGTCCAAGGATGTCTTCCGCCGCAGCGCCTATATAGGTCAGGGAGCGGTGGCGGTCACCGGCAGTCCGGAGCTGGAAAAGCGCATAAGCTCCATAGTCTCCACCGGGGAGGAGCAGACCTCCTACAGTGAGGCTGACGAGAGGCTGCGCCAGTGGCAGCGTAAGCGCCGGTATAACCGCCGGGGCCAGCTGCCGGAGCTGGAGAGCAAGATGGACGAGACCCAGCGGAGGCTGGAGCTGATGCAGGGCTCCATCCAGGATATAGAGAGCCTGGAGAAGCGCCTGGAACAGGCGGGGGAGGAGTGCCGCCGCCTGGAGCAGCAGGTCACGGAAAGCCGCAAGCGCCAGCGCCGGGAGGCTCTGGACCGGCTCAGCGCCGGCCGGGCAGAGTCGGACAAGTGCAGCGCCGCCCACGACGCCGCCATGGCGGAGCTGTCGGAGCGGAGGGAAGAACTGAGAAAGAGCCGCTTTGGAATGCAGAGCCTCCGGGAGACGGAGGAACAGGTCCGGCGGGATATGGACAGCTTAAATGAGCTGAAGGAAAAAGCTTCAAAGAAGCCCAACGCCCTGCTGGCAGTGGTGTTTTTCATCCTGGCAATAGCCGCAGCGGCGGTGTATACTGCCGTAGGGAATTGGCTGGTAATAGCCGGCGCAGCGGTTTTCTGCGCTGTGGCTGTGTATCTGCTTATGGGCTACAGCAAGGCCCGGCAGGCTGTGAACCGGGCCAAGGAGCAGCGGCGGGAGATATACGGGAAATATCATGTGGGCGGCTCGGCAGAGCTGAGAGAAGCTCTGGAAGAGCACCGCCGCCTCAGCCAGGCGGTGGAGGAGGCGGATAAAGAGGAAAAACGCTGCCGCCTGGCTTACGAGAACGCCCGGGAAATGCAGCGGGGCCTGGAGGAGACCGCCATGGCGGAGCTGGACTTTGCCGGGGGCAACTCCGAGGCTGCCCGGCTCAGCCGGGAACTGGCTGCCGCCAGAGCCGGAGCCCAGCGCCTGAGCCAGCAGATAGCGGAGATAAACGGCCGCCTGGCCGCCATGGGCGACCCCTTGGTGCTCTCCAGCTCTCTGAGCAGCATGAGAGAGGAATACGAGATCATCTCCAAGGAATATGATGCCATAGCCCTTGCTCTGGACACCCTTAAGGAGGCGGATACGGAGATACAAAGCCGCTTTTCGCCGGAGCTGGGGAAGCTGGCGGCGGAGTACATGTCCGCCGTCACCGGTGGGCGCTATCTGGATGTGTTCATAAACCGGGACTTCAGCGCCCGCACCCGCACCAGCGGCGACAGCATAGCCAGAGATTCTGAGTACCTCAGCGCCGGAACTCTGGATCTGATGTATCTGGCCGTGCGTCTGGCAGTGTGCCGACTGGCTCTGCCGGAGGGGGAGAACTGCCCCCTGATAATAGACGACGCTCTGGTAAACCTGGACGAGACCAGGTTGGAGCAGGCCATGGAGCTGCTGAAACAGATAGCCCGGGAGCGGCAGGTGATACTCTTCAGCTGCCGCAAACCAAAGGGAGAGACCGATGACTAAAAGAGAGAGCAATATCCTTAAGTGTGTGGCCATCATGCTGATGCTGTTCCACCATCTGTTTATGTATGCAGCCGAGCCGTATTATCCTGCACTGGTGTACGGGCCGCTGCTGTCCAACCCCTGGCGGCTTGCGTCAGCGGGCCAGCTGAGCAAGCTGTGCGTTACCCTCTTCGTGTTCGTCACCGCCTACGGTACTACAAAGAGCTATCTGAGGGACGATATGTCAAACGACGGCCGTCTGGCAGAGAAGAGCACACAGCGCCTGGTAAAACTGCTGGTGAATTTCCAGTTAGTGTATGTCATTGCCCTTGCCCTCTGCCCTTTGGGCGGAAAGAACTGGTTTACCCTTTACAGTCCCAGCAGACTGGAGAATCTGGCTTATGCCTTTTTTGACTTCATGGGATTGAGCTACATCCTTCAGACGCCGTCTTATAATTCAGCCTGGTGGTACATGTCCTTTGCCATAACTCTGGTGCTGCTTCTGCCCTGGCTGATAAAGCTGTGCCGAAGGACGGGAGCCTATGTGCTGCTGCCGGGCCTGCTGCTGGTGCGCTGGCTGGGCGTGGAGTTCGTGCTCTTCCGCTACCTGTTAATCACCCTGCTGGGAATAGTTTTGGCGGAGTACGGTACCGTGGAGAGAGTGAAGGACTGGTATGACAGGGCCATGCTGCCGGTAAAGGCCGGGGTGCTGCTCCTTTGCCTGGGTGTTACGGGAGCGGTGAGCGTTCTGTGGCTGAGGGCCGGGGACAATCTGCTGGATATATATGAGGCGCTGCTGAGCCTGCCGGTAAGTCTGCTGACTTTGCTTGTACCGGGGCGCATACCCTATGTGAACAGAGCGGCGGAGTTCGTGGGCAGACACTCCATGAACATGTTCTTTATCCACGCCTTCATATATCAGAACTGGTTTTATGATTTCACCTATTCCCTGAAGTATCCGGCGCTCATCTATCTGTTCCTGTTTGCAAGCTCCCTGGCCGCCTCGGTGCTGATAGAGCAGCTGAAGAAGTGGCTCCGGGTGGAGGCGCTGACTAGATGGATATCCAACCGTCTTTGCCGGCTGCTGGTACGACAGGCGGAGACGGTGTAAGATCCCGGAGGGCATAAGGTAAAGTATAAAAGTGTCCAGGGCTCCCCGGTCTGGGGAGCCCTGGACTTAATATAATGTGAGATTGTCAGTCGATGTGTATGACTTTTTGGCACAGATCCTCGGCCGTAACATTCACATTGTGGTAGCGCTCCCGCTTCTCGGTGACGCCGCCCATGCTGATGGCCTGGGTGGGGCAGTATTGCAGGCAGCTGAGGCAGCCGATACAGTTGGAGCCGAAGCTGGGCTTGCCGTCCTTGAGGGTGATGTTCCCTCTGGGACAGATCCTGACGCACTGACCGCAGGCAGTGCAGGCGTCGCTGGCCTTGAATTTGGCGGCCTTCTTGCCGGAGAGCTTGGGCATCATGGAGGCTTCAAAGGCGTTGATGGGATTGGAGCGGGGGGCCTTGTCCTTCCGCCGGACATAGTAGATGTCGTCGGCAATGATGGAGGCCAGCTTCTCGGAACGGGCCTGGGCCTTGGCGGCATCCATGGGGGGCATCATCATGTTGTGGGGGAAAAGCCAGATGCAGGAGCACTGATGGCTTATCCCGGCCCAGTAGTCCAGGGGTACGATGCTGTTGATGATGCTCAGGCCTATACCGGGATATCCGGCATAGCTGACTATGCCGAAGGTGTAGGCAGAGGGGGAGAGCTTTATCTGCCTCACATAGTCTGCCACGCCTGCGGGCATGCCCCCTGCGTAGCAGGGAAAGACGAAGCCCACCTTTTTGGCCTCTCTCACATCGGTGACGGCGGGAGCGGAGCGCATCATGATGATGTCCGTATCCCCAAGACGCTTGGCTATGTTTCTGGAGATGTCCAGGCAGTTGCCGCTGCCTGAGTAGCAGAAAATAACGTTTTTGCTCATGGCCTAACCTCCGTAATGATTTATAGTTTCCGGAACCGGCGTTCCGGCTCAGAGCTCAAAGATGGAGTCGTCGTTTTCCACCCAGTCGCTGACGGGGATGGTGCGGTATTCGGTGGGGCTGATGCGTATGACCACCCGGTCGATACCGGCGTTGATGATCTGGCGCTTGCACATGGAGCAGCTCATGGCGTCGGACAGAAGCTCGTTGGTGCGGGCGTCCCGTCCCACCAGGTAGAGGGTGGCGCCTATCATATCCCGGCGGGAGGCGGAGATGATGGCGTTGGCCTCGGCGTGGACGGAGCGGCAGAGCTCGTAGCGCTCACCGGAGGGGATCTTCAGGCTTTCCCTGGTACAGTGGCCCAGGTCGGAGCAGTTGCGGCGGCCTCTGGGGGCGCCGTTGTAGCCGGTGGAGATTATCTCATCGTTGCGCACGATGATGGCGCCGTACTTCCTGCGCAGGCAGGTGGAGCGCTCAAGCACCGAGTCTGCTATATCCAAGTAGTAATTTTGCTTGCTGGTTCTGCTGTCCATTTCTTTACCTCCGGATTATACATGTAACAATTATACCTCAGCCTTTCCGCCCCAGTCAAGGCAAAGGGAAAAACATAGATGAATTTATATGTAGCTTTTTAAAGGGGGATATGGTATATTACAGACATGAACAGGAATTATCAGAAGGAATTGGACAGAGTTATACAGAAGCTGGGGAAGAAACGGCCCCGGCTCCTGCTTCACGGATGCTGCGCACCCTGCTCCAGCTCGGTGCTGGAATATCTGACGGAATATTTTGACGTTACGCTGCTGTGGTATAACCCCAACATTTATCCTCAGGAGGAGTTTGACCGGCGCTTCAAGGCTTTGGTGAAACTTATAGAGGACATGGGCCTGGCGGACAGGGTGAATATACTGGCCGAGCCCTGGAAGAGTCAGGACTATTACCGCAGCATCCAGGGCCTGGAGCAGGAGCCGGAGGGTGGCAAGCGCTGTACCGAGTGCTTTCGCCTGCGCCTGAGAGAGACGGCCAGGCTGGCCAAGCACTACGGCTATGACTATTTCTGCTCCACCCTCACTCTCTCCCGGCATAAGGATGCAGTGCGGATAAACGCTCTGGGGGAGGAGCTGGGGAGAATGACCGGCGTTGCCTGGCTGCCCTCGGACTTTAAAAAACGGGACAGAGAGAACCGCTCCCTGGAGCTGTGTGAGATGTACGGGGTCTACCGCCAGCTTTACTGCGGCTGTGAGTATTCCCTGCACCGCCGTCAGGAGGTGGCGGAGGAGCGGGCCGCAGAGGCTGAGAAGGCGGGTGAATGAAGCTGTCGCCCGGGAGTCTTCCCGGACCTGAAATAAAGCTTACCTGCAAGACAAACAAGGAGGTACTAGCCGTGAAAGTGAGAAAAGCCATAATCCCCGCCGCAGGCCTGGGGACCAGACTGCTGCCCAACACCAAGAGCATCCCCAAGGAGATGCTGCCCCTGGTGGACAAGCCTGTGCTCCAATACATTGTGGAGGAAGCGGTATCCGCCGGAGTGGAGGAGATACTCATAATCACCAACCGGGGCAAGTCCCCCATAGAGGACTACTTCGACTATGCCCCGGACCTGGAGAGCCGCCTTATAGCCGACGGCAAGGATAAGGAAGCAAAAGTGATCCGGGAAGTGGCGGATATGGCGGACGTGTACTTTGTACGCCAGAAGGAGACCAAGGGCCTGGGCCACGCGGTGTGGCGGGCCAAGAGCTTTGTGGGCAAGGAGCCCTTTGCCGTGCTCCTGGGAGACGATATCATGCTCAGCGAAACCCCGGTGCTCAAGCAGCTGGTGGATGCGGCGGAGAAATATAATTGCAGCGCCATAGCCGTCCGGGAGTTCCCGGGAGAGGAGATCTGCAAGTATTCCTCTGTAAAGCTGGTGGAGCAGCTGACGGAGCGGGTCTACAGAATAGGGGACATGAACGAGAAGCCCACCCTGGCCGAGAAGCTCTCCAATTACGCCATTATGGGCCGCTATGTGCTCACCCCCGCCATCTTTGATATCCTGGAGCATACCGCTCCCGGCCGGAACAATGAGATCCAGCTCACCGACGGCATGCGTCAGCTGTGCCATGTGGAGTCCATGTGCGCCGTGGACTTTGAGGGCAAGCGCTACGACACCGGCAATCTGAAAGGCTACCTGGAATCCATCATCGATTTTGCCCTGAAAAACCAGGAGGCCGGGGACTGGCTGCGCCAGTTCATCATAGACAAGGCGGAACAGCTTAAGGGCTGAAAGTCCCCAGGCAGCCGTTGACAAAAAAGCATAAAAGTGCTACTATTTATTCACAATCCAAAAGGGGTGCTGGGTAGGCCCGGCTGAGACGAGATAAACATAAATCTCGAGACCCGTGAACCTGATCCGGATAATGCCGGCGTAGGAAACAGAGAGTGAAGCTTTGCCGCAGGTTCATAAAATGAACCTGCGGTTTTTTCTTTCTGCTTCCCAATTATTTCGATTGGAGGAAAAGAAAATGAAAACCAATTCCCGCATGAAACTCCGTGCCCTCACCGAGGGCGCAATCATGGTGGCCTTGGCCCAGATCCTGGGTTACATCAAGCTCTATGAGCTGCCCAACGGCGGTTCCGTGTGCCTGTCCATGCTGCCCATCTTCATCTACTGCGCCCGCTGGGGCTTCGGCAAGGGCCTGCTTGCCAGCTTTGCCTTCAGCCTTCTGCAGCTGCTGCTGGACGGGGCCTATGCCTGGGGCTGGCAGTCCATGCTGGGCGACTATATAGTGGCCTTTACCGTGCTGGGTCTGGCGGGCCTGTTCTACAAGAATAAGAACGGCTTCTTCATCGGCACCGTGGTGGGCTGCGTGGCCCGCTTCCTGGTGGCCTGGTATGTGGGCGCCGTGGTCTGGGGCGAGACTATGCCGGACAGCTTTTTCGGCATGACCATGACCAGCCCCTGGTTCTATTCCGCCCTGTATAACGGCAGCTACATGGTGCTGGATCTGCTGCTGTGCCTGGTGGTGGGCGCCCTGCTGTGGAAGCCCCTGGGCAAGTACTTCCGTGGCGAGGACCTGAAGCAGGCCTGAGAGCCGCCTGAACTCAGGCATCCAAGGAAAGTTTTTGTTGACAAGATGTAATAAATTAGTATATAATGACCACTCGACGGCATGTGCTGTCGGGTGGTCATTTGACCTTGAAAATGTCAACTACTTCGGCCCGGCTCCGGCCCCGCCGATGTTGAGTATCAACCTGAAAGGAGTGCACAGAAATGCTTCGTACCTACCAGCCCAAGAAGCTCCAGCGCAAGAAAGAGCACGGCTTCCGCAAGAGAATGAAGACCGCCAACGGCCGCAAGGTTTTGGCACGCCGCAGAGCCAAGGGCAGAGCAAAGCTCAGCTACTGATCTCCGCCGGTGAGCAGGTTTAAGGAAAATATTTTTAGGGCGGAGAGATCCGCCCTTTAGGTGTTTCCGGTAATTTATACGGCGAGGAGAGAGACCGGTGGATATACGGTGTACTTTAAAAAAGAACAGCGATTTCCGCCGCCTGTACTCCAAGGGCAAAAGCGCGGTGAATCCCTACGTGGTGGTGTATTGCCGCCGCAACAGGGAGAAGCATAACCGGCTGGGATATACGGTGTCCACAAAGCTGGGCCATGCCGTAGTGCGCAACCGGGTGCGCCGCCGCCTGAGAGAGATATACCGGCTCAACGCTCCACAGCTGAAATCCGGCTATGACATCGTCATTGTGGCCAGGATGCGCTGTGTGGGAGCGGAGTATAAGAAAATGGAGGCCGCCGTGCTGGAGGCCTTTAAAAAGCTGGAGCTTTTGGAGGAACATCCGTGAAGAAGCTGCTGCTCTGGCTCATTCGCTTTTACCGGCGGAATATCTCCCCCCTGCGCCCGCCCTGCTGCCGCTTTACGCCCACCTGCTCTCAGTATGCTCTGGAGGCCATAGAGAAGTACGGCGCCCTGAAGGGAGGCTGGCTGGCCTTTAGACGCATATGCTGCTGTCACCCCTTTTACCGGGGGAAGCGCGGCTTCTATGACCCCGTCCCCTGAGGGGGGACAAGCCTCATTTTTTTAATTGTACAAGGAGTTACCAATGGGCGAACTTATTTGCAAGATCTTTTCCTGGCCGCTGATAAAGTTCTATGAATTTACCGGCAACTACGGCGTGTCCATCATCCTCTTTGCCTTCATGGTCAACCTGATAATGACTCCCTTCATGGCCAAGAGCAAGAAGAGCATGATGCGCTCTACCCGCCTCACTCCAAAAATTCAGGAGCTGCAGCGCCGCCATGAGGGCAACCCCCAGAAACTGAACCAGGAGATGCAGAAGCTGTACAGGGAAGAGGGGGTCAACCCCATGTCCGGCTGCCTCTGGTCTCTCATTCCCTTCCCCATACTGATAGCGCTCTACAGCGTTATCCGCCAGCCCCTGACCCGCATGATGTTCGTGGGCCAGGAAGTGGTCACCACTCTCCAGGACTACTTTGTGTCTCAGGGCTGGTATACCGTTCCCGCCAAGACCGACGCATATTTTGAGATAAAGCTGGCGGACATTGCCCACCAGCACTGGGACGAGATCCAGACCGCCCTGGCCGGCAAGCTGGACGGCCTGATGAATATCGACTTCAGCTTCCTGGGCCTGAACATGGGCCAGCAGCCGGAGTGGAATTTCTTCATGCACACAGACTGGAGCGACAGCTCCGTGTGGCTGCCCGCCCTGGGCCTGTTCCTCATCCCCTTCGTCTCCGCTTTCCTGTCCTGGGGTTCCATGAAGATAAGTAATCTCACCAATCCCCAGCAGAACAATCCCCAGACTCAGGCTTCCATGAAGAGCATGACCATCATGATGCCTCTCATGAGCGTCTGGATCTGCTTTATCATGCCTGCCGCCATGGGTATCTACTGGATTGCCAACTCCGTTTTTGGTATAATCAGAGATTTCTTCCTCACCAAGATATTCAAGAAGCAGCTGGATAAGGAAGACGCCGTCCGTGCCGCCCAGCGCAGCGAGCGGGAGAAGGAGCTGGAGGCCAAGCGCCTGGAGACCGAGCGCCTGAAGGCCGAGGGAAAGACCGAGAAAAATGCCAACACCAGCAAGAAGAAGATCCAGGCCAATGAGAAGCAGAAGGCCGACGAGCGCAAAGCCGCCCTGGAGCGGGCTGAGCGTGCCGCCCGCCGGGAGCGCCTGGGTATAAAGGAGTATGAGAAGCCCGCCTCTCAGGTGGGTGACCGCCGCTATGCCAGAGGCCGCGCCTATGTGCCCGACCGCTTCACCAACCCGGAGATGGCCGAGGAGGCCACCGCCCTGGCCGCTGCCGAAAGTGAGGACGCACCCTCCATCGACGAGAGCGTGGAGAGCGAAGTGCTGGACTCCGCTCTGGAGACCGAAGGCCAGGAGACTTCCCTTGATGAGGAAGATACCCGGAAGGAAAATCTTGACTGATAATTGGAGATTTTGAAATTATGATAAAAACTTTGGAAAAGTCCGCCCGCACTGAGGACGAGGCCATATCCTTGGCCCTGAGCGAACTCGGGCTGGACAGAGACGAGGTCTCCGTGGAGATCCTTGAGCGGGCAAAGTCCGGGTTCCTGGGCATAGGCGCCGCTCCGGCAGTCATCCGCGTCAGCTATGAGGTAGCGGATGAAGAGCCGGCAAAGGAGCTCAAGCCTGCAAAGGCGGCACCCAAGGCGGCCGCCGAGGCTGTGGAGACTCAGGCGGTTCCGGCTGACGAGCCGGCAGAGTATGCCCAGATACGCCAGTTCCTCACCGGCCTTCTGGACCGCATGGGCGTGAAGGCTCAGATGGAGTTCAGCCCCCGGGATAACGGCGGAGTGAACGTGAGCCTGTCCGGCAGCGGCATGGGAGCCATAATCGGCCGCCGGGGAGAAACTCTGGACGCGATACAGCATCTTACAAATTATGTGGTAAATCGCGGCAGCGAGAAGCATATGCATATCAGTGTGGACGCCGAAAGCTACCGCAGCAAGCGGGAGGAATCCCTGACCCGCCTGGCGGAGAAGATGGCGGAGAAAGCCATCAAGTATAAGCGCAGCATGGCCCTGGAGCCGATGAACTCCTATGAGCGCCATGTCATCCACACCGCCCTGCAAAACTATAAGGGAGTTACCACCAGTTCCACCGGCGTTGAGCCCAACCGCCGCGTGGTGGTATCCTACGTAAAGCCGGAGCAGCCGGACAACAAGCCCAAGAGCCGCGAATGGGCATGACAAGTTTTTGGAGGAGATAGAAATGCTTTTTGAGACAGTAAAGGAAAACCTGGCAAAACAGTTCGAGATCGACCCCGAGACCATCACTATGGATACGAATCTCATCGACGACCTGGGTGCAGATTCTCTGGATGTGGTAGAGCTTATCATGTCCCTGGAGGACAGCTTCGGCATTACCATCAGCGATGACGATGCGGCAAAGCTGACCACCGTAGGCGCCATTGTCGACTATCTGGAGAAGATCCGGTAAAAGCGCTGCAGCAAACTTCATATTCTTTCAAACGGCGGGGCTCCAAAGGAGCTCCGCCGTTCAGTTTTGCGGGCCTGTCTGCCGGACCATTCTTGCCCTTTTCCGGTGAATATATGCGGACCGGATTGCTGGATATAATTAAATCAGCTCATATCCCTGCCTGTATATTCCCCTTTCTCCCGGCACAGCTGAAAAACTCATAGAGCGTAAGATGCCAGAAAAAAGGTGGGTCCGGAATTCCGGACCCACCTTTTTTAGTTTAGCTCTGAGGCCTTTTGGAGGCAGGCCTTGAAGGCCATGTAATCAAAAGGTCGCACTGCAAACAGCTATCAAGCTTCAAGGGAAGCTGCTCACATCGTTATACAAGAGAACACCGCACTCCGCAACCTGATCCGTAGCAGCTCACTTGGCTTTTGCTGCCAGAGAAAAAGTCACTGAAACGTCTCCGCTCCCCAAGGCTTCCTCCCAGCCAGTCAGGTCATCAATCTTGCCAAGGCGTGTATAGCTCCAGGAGTTTGAGCCGTAGAAGATAACGATCTGATTCCCCTGGTAGAGTACGATATCACCGGCCTGGGTCGTTGTCTGGCTGTTCTCTGTCGGCAGACTCTGGCCCAGGGAGCCCACCTTTTCAAAGCCGCCATAATCGCTCATCTGAATCGTAATATCTCCGCTGGCCAGAAGTTCTTTCAAAGCTTGGGCACCGGAATTATCTGCAAAGCTTGCAGAAAATATTTCTCCTCCTACCGTCACATAAAACGTGTTTTGTCCCATGATCGCTTCCTCTCCGCTCCCTTCATTCAGAGTTTTGTCCTCCGTGAAAGTAATGTCGCCTGCATCAGAAAAATCCCCATTTGGTATCGGCCCGCTGTCTGCCGTGTATAGGCCGTTGCTTTCCCCCGACGAAGAATCTGATTCACCCTGCACAATATCATCTGCTGCATTCAGTGGGTCATTTTCACCAGTAGGCAGACTGTTTTCAGCTGCAGATGAAGACTCATTGGAGCCGCAGGCGGCCATACATATTACCAACATTCCGGCCAACAAAAAACACAGAGTTTTTTTCATTGAGTCGTCTCCTTGATTTTAGTTTTAGCTGCCGCATCATGATGGATGCACAGGGCCCTAAAAGGCAGACCTGAGAGGCAGGCAGACTGTGCTGCAAATCCGCAAAGACAATACTGCGCTGCCTCGAATCTTACAGAAGGGAAATTTTAAGAACCTGCAAGCTAACACCGATTATTTCAGATTGCTCTTAAGAAACTCCTCGATCTTGTCAAAGGGAATCCGGTCAGTGCGATCGTACAGGTCAATGTGCTCCGCATCTTCCACCACATACATTTCCTTGGGCTGGGCTGCCTTGGCATACGCCTGCTCACTGAAGAACCGGGAGTGAGCCCGGTCGCCCACCACGAACAGAATGGGCCTGGGGCTGATTTCATCCAGATGGCTGAGCAGGTCGAAGTTGATAAAGGGAATGTTGCTGGTGGTTGTGAAGCCGCCCCGCGCCCTCTCATGGTGTCCTCTCTTTACGGCGTAGAACCGGAACCATTCAGCGTCGGGCTCCGCCATACCTTCCGGCACCTTTTCCAGAGGAGTCTCCGGGAAGAAGGGGATATACTCCGGCATATATCCGTTTTCCGCATCCTTCCAGCGCTGAGCCGCCAGGGCATGCTTGGCCGCCAGGATCTGTTCCGGCGTCTGGCCCATTCTGGCTGCAACGCTCATATCATACATACTGGCCGTAACCACCGCCCGGATACGGGTATCCACCTGAGCGGCCGCCAGGGCAAAACCGCCGCTGCCGCAGATGCCCAGTACGGCTATTTTATCTCTGTCCACAAAGGGCTGAAGCCCCAGAAAGTCCACTCCGGCGCTGAAGTTTTCGGTAAACAGATCCGGGGAGGAGACGTGGCGGGGTTCTCCTTCGCTCTCTCCCATATAACAGGGGTCGAAGGTCAGCACTACAAAGCCACGCTGGGCCAACTCATTGGCATAGACACAGGGGCCCTGCTCCTTAACGCCGCCGTAGGGAGCGCCTACAATCAGCGCCATATGGGCTGTGGTCTTGTCCATGTCCTTGGCCGTGTACAGGTCGCCGGCAAGCATCAGACCGTAACGGTTAGGGTAGCGGACATGGGTCCTTTCTACTTTGTCACTCAATGCACAAATATAATCGCTCATAGTTTTTCTCCTTTCATTTGCCAAGGGCAAGATACTGTGAATCGTCCACAGGCTCCAGCCATTCATTGGATGCCCCTTCCGCCGGAATTTCGATTGCGACGTGGGTAAACCATTCGTCACTTCCTGCGCCGTGCCAGTGCTTCACCTCTGGCGGAATGTATACCACATCCCCGGGATGCAGTTTTCTCGCCGGTTTCTCCCATTCCTGGTACCAGCCTTCACCGTCGGTGCAGAGCAGGATCTGCCCGCCCTTGTGGTGTATGTGCCAGTTGTTGCGGCACTTCGGCTCAAAGCTCACGTTGTATATACCTACGCCGCTTGTATTCAGAGGCTTCAGATAGCTGTTGCCGATGAAATACCGGGCAAAAGCCGTGTTGGGTTCACCCAGACCAAACAAGGAGTCTGAGGGAGCCTGTCTCTCCTCTGCGTAGATCTCCCGCACCATGGGAAACACTGCCCAGGCGTTAGGCCAGCCCACATAAAAGGCGATGTGGGTGATGATCTCCACCATCTCCGTTTTGGTAATGCCGTAATTTTTGGCGTTCTGAATGTGATACTTCAGAGAACTGTCCGTGATCCCCTTGGAAATGAGGGCAACCACCGTGATCATACATCTGTCACGCAAGGGCAATTTATCTCCTCTTGACCATACCTCTCCAAACAAGACATCATCGTTAAGCTGAGCGAACTTGGGGGCCAGATCCCCTAGACCGTTCCTTCCCGCAGTCTGTTTAATCATGTGCTTTAATCCTCCTTTTTTAAACTTGATAGTTGTTTCCCGTACTATCCGGTAAAAAGATTTATCAAAGCTCTTTCACTTTCTCGATACGGTATACCAGATAGTCCAGGCAATTGATTTGCTTTTCCTCCTGATGGACCTGATGCAGAAGATCGGCTCGCTTTTGGGACAGTATACGCAGCTGCTCTGCCCTCAGTCCAGATTTCCAGCAGCGGAGAAACTGCTGTATCAATGCCCCGTCAAAGCCCGCGGCCTTTAAATTCAGGATCAGCTCCTGCTCCCCGATAGTTTGTACCATGTAGCTTTGCTCTCCCGCTGCCTTACAGGAATGCGCCGTTGCAAACCTGGATTACCTGCCCCTTTACATGGCGCCCCATTTTGCTGGCAAGGAACAGGCAGGCATAGGCCTGGTCTATTGGGTCGCACTCCGGGCCGGGGAAGTAGACAAAATGTCCGCTGTGCTCCAGCATCTTTGCCCCGCCGGGCTGCTCCCCGGCTTTGTTGGCGATATGGGCCGGTGTGACCGTCGCTCCGGGAGCCACGGCATTGCAGCGAATGTTGGTGTCTATCAGCCGCATGGCGACATTCTTTGTCAGAGTGTTCAGCGCTCCTTTGGTGGCCGTGTAGCTTGCTCCGCAGAAGGGCCGTTCTCCGTTGACGGAGGAAATGTTGATGATGACCCCGTCATTCTTGGGCATAAAGATTTTGAGCGCTTCCCGGATATACCGCATGGGCCCTCCCAGGTTGGTGTTCATGACGTGAAGCATCCAGTCGTCGTCGGTCTCGTCAATCATCTTCTGCTCCCCGATACCGGCGTTGTTGATGAGAATGTCTACATCCCCAAACTCTCGCAGAGCGGTTTCAAACACCCGCCTGGTGTCCTCAGTGGAACAGACGTCTGCGGTCACGCCCACTGCACGGCCGCCCTTTGCCCTGATCCCTTCCACCACCCGGTCCAGCTGTTCCTGACCTCTGGCGGTAAGCACTACGGCAGCGCCTTCCTGGGCAAACAGTTCAGCCATGGCCCGACCCATGCCATAGCTGGCCCCGGTAATGACGGCAACTTTTCCTTTCAGCATTTCTCTTTCCATAGTAAAGCCCTCCTTAAGGCCTTTGTCCTTCTGCACTTATTATAGCGTTTGAATAGAATATATCAAATACTTATAAATAATACATTTTAATAGTTGAAAGCTATGCACATCCGTGATATGCTTTTATACAGGAGGTAGGCGACTATGGAACTACGTGTATTGCAGTATTTTCTTGCGGTGGCCAGAGAACAGAATATTTCATCTGCGGCGGAGTCGCTGCATCTTTCTCAGCCGACCCTGTCTACACAGCTGAAAGCCCTGGAGCAGGAGCTTGGAAAGCAGCTTCTGATCCGCAAAACCAAGGGTTCGCGCAAGGTGCTTTTGACTGAAGAAGGGATGCTCTTGAGAAAGCGGGCTGAAGAGATTTTAGAGCTGGTCAGGATGACGGAAAGCGAAATTTCTCTATCCAATGAAGTGATTGCCGGAGATGTTTATATCGGCACGGGCGAATCGGATATGATACGTATCTTTGCAAAGGCTGCAAAAAACATTCAGAAAAAACACCCGGATATCCACTATCACATTCTCAGCGGAAATGCGGCCTTCGTGCAGGATTACCTGGACCGGGGCTTAATTGATTTCGGTGTGGTCTACAGCCCGGTGGACCCGAACGTATACAGCTGCGTGAAAGTACCGGTCCGGGACACCTGGGGCGTACTCATGCGCAAAGACTCTCCCCTGGCGGAAAAAGATTTGATACAGCCCCAGGACCTGCAGAATGAGCCGCTGATTATATCGGCGCAAAAAACCGACGCCTGGCCTATGTCCGACTGGTTTGGGCAGGATATGAGCAAACTGAATGTGGTGGCGACTTACAATCTGGTATTTAATGCCTCCTTGCTGGTGGAGGAAGGCCTGGGATACGCCGTCTGCTTTGACAAGCTCATCAATGTCAGCGGGAATAGCTCCCTGTGCTTTAGACCCCTGTCTCCTAAGATGGAGGCCCAGGCATCTATCATCTGGAAGCGCTATCAGGTTTTCTCCAAAGCTGCCGACTGTTTTCTGAGAGAACTGGAGGATGTCCTGTCCGCACTTGACTGAGAAAATCTGTGGGCAGGCAGATTTGGTATAGACCGGGCCAGGTCCATTTTTGCCTTCTGTTTCAATGGTATTTGCTGCCATAAAGCGCAGGCGCCCTACTTTGCATAGGGAAGCCTGCGCTTTATGCTTTAAATCTTTATTTTTTCTGATTTAAAAACTATTCCTGAGCCAGCAGATCTTTGCAGGCGTTGAGAGCGTTGAACAGCCTGGGTATTCCCATGTAGCCGCCTGCATGCACCAGTGCGCAGACAATCTCCTCCCGGGAATTTCCCGCCTTCAGGGCACCGTCCACGTGGCTCTTGAGCTGCACTTCCGCGCCGCCAAGAGCAGCCAGGAGTACCACGGTAAGCAGCTCTCTGGTTTTGCCCTCCAGGCCTGTGCGGGTATTGAAATCTCCGAAGCACAGCTCCGTCAAAAAGCGGGGCACTGCTTCGGCAAAATCGCCGGGCAGCCAGGTGTAGCGATCTTTTATCTCGGTACCGTAAAGGAGAGCCTGAATCTCCAGGCCTTTTTCATAGCGTTCCGTATCTGTCACCAGGGTTTTCTGCTCCGGCAAAGGCAGCGGGATGCCGTCGGCGGAGAACACCTCATTCATGGTGCTGATGGCGTTGAGGGTCTTTGGAAAACCGATAAAGGGGGCGCACTGATAAACGGCCTCCCGGATTTCCACAGGTGAGCATCCGGCATTCAGACTTGCCTGCACGTGGGCCTTCAGCTGGGGCAGGGCGCTTATGGTGGTCAGCACGGTAACTGTAACCAGCTCTCTCATTCGGTTGTCCAGACTCCCTGTGTAACAGACATCTCCAAATATGAAGCCTTGCAGGATCTGCATAAAAGTACCGTCTGTACCTTCGTCTCCTGCGGCATTGGTGTGGAAAAGCTCCTGCATCTTCTGCCGGATACGTTCTTTCCTGTCCATTATGTTTTCTCCGGCCCTCCCCTCACATCTTCTCAGCCCATTGCTTTATTGCCTCTGTGGAAAGCCGGCCGTTCATAAGCCTTCCCTCCTTCAGAACAGCGGTGGGGCAGGAAGAGGACAGCTCCTTTGCAACTTTCCCCAGGCCGCTGCCGCCGGAGGTAGCAAACAGAATTATGGTTTTCCCTGAAAAATCGTAGCTCTCCAGAAAGCTGCGGATGATTCTGGGGGCGGTATACCACCAGATAGGAAAACCCAAGAAAATCCTGTCATAGGCAGCGATGTTGGCATCTCGGTCCGCCAGCTCCGGACGGGAGGAGGGGTCCTTCATCTCCAGACTGCTGCGGGAGCCCATGTCCTGCCAGTTCAGATCCTTGCGGGTATAGGGAACTGCGGGCTTGATTTCATACAGGTCTCCCGCAACGGCAGCCGCAAGAGAAGCGGCGGCTTTTGCGGTGACGCCGGTGGCCGAAAAATATGCTACCAAAGTTTTGCTCATTGTATATCTGCTCCTTTTATTTGTTATTTAGTGTGGTAATTGTACTTGACTGCGTTAATAACGGTACGGAATGCTCCTTCTTCTGAATGTCAATATCCAAGCTTGTGTGGATATCGTCCCTTGAGAACCAGGCTGTCGGAACATCCCAAAAAGTTTTTCATATGATATATTCCCGCCTCTGCAAATCTGCCTGCATTTAACCTCAGATACAAACCTTGCATCCTGAGTCCATTATAAGAGCGTCAGTACGTAATGTCTAATACTTATTGCTTATATTTAACTATACACGCAGCGAATAGTTAAAAAACATCGGCGTCAAGCCGACAAGACTTGACGCCGATAATTTAGCTCTCTATCGTATTTGAGCGCGCAGCATGTTGATTTCCTGAATAAACAGAGCAGTAGCCGGGGAAAAGAGCTGGTTTTTCTTCCATACCAGAACGCTACTAGTGGTCTTCTCCGGGTAGATGGGGATAAATTTAAGCTTGTGACTGCTTCGTACTGCAATAGCTCTGTCCAAATGACGGCTGAGAGTGGGCTGTGCCACATGCAAAACATCCGCAGCGCGAGTGATATTCCCTTCCGCCGCTGTTGTCAAGATATATCGCAGTGTGCGCAGCTCCATACGAAATTGTACTCCAAGAGCTGATCTATGGGGAGGATGCCGTATGAAACTTCTTGAAAAATTTTGGTAAGGCAACATTGAACCGACCAAATACGACACAAACGCCTGCAAGGAATATATGGAAGAGCTTATCCTGATTACTCAAAAAGAAAAAGCTTCGTCAAGCATAGTAGTCACCATGCTCAAATCCGATTATTCAGAGACAGTATTGCTGAGCAAATAAGCTTTGTGCAGGTTCGAAATAGGGGAAAGATATATTTTCTGCAAGTAGTTTGAACTCTGTCACATTTGTAACCAATTTCTGTTTTAGTTTGTCCGCCTGTAGGCCTTGTGCTCAGTAGATTTGGCGTTTACTTGACAATTTCTTGCCTTATAGAAGAAGACGGACACGACAGCTTAGGCCAAGTTGCTTCATAAGCCGCTGCATCGTCTTGAAATTTAGAGTAGACCCTCATATGTGCAGCAAGGTGGTGATGAGCTGGCATACACACCTGCCGTTGTTTCCGTGGGAGAGAGCAACTTTATATCTTTTATTTGATATTACCTATTATACTGCCCAACAAATGAGGTGCAGATCAAGTGCCGCTGTGGATTTCAGCATGTTCTCTTTTCTCCAAACCAACTGCTGGTTTGTTTCGGTTTCCACTGGTTGGCGAAAAAGTTGTTTCAGAATACTCAGCAGCGGGGCTGGCTGCGCTACACATTGCAGTAGCAATTCTACCATATCTGTGGTATTGGGGTTACTTTACATCGTGATTGTATTACATGATTTCGTTGTAATGACTTGATTATTCTACGCTTTTTGCAAACTCGATTATACGCAATCCAAACGGCTGTTTAAGGTGAACGCAGTATAATGCACATAAGAATATTTTTTTACTTTTTTAAGGTAAAAGTAACTGAAATGAAAGAAGGTGCCGCGACTAAACGACACCTTCTGCAGCTGATTTTTTAAGCTTGAAAATATCATCAAATGCACATCCAACAGTTTCCTAAAATGGATAGGGATATTTGGTATGCTTTGCAGCTATTTTACTGAATCTTTTAGCCTAGCTTGCTCGCCTTTAAAAGCCTGTTTTATCTCTGTACTCTGCCCGTGGCATTGCCCCCTGCAAGGGACTCAACCTCGGCGACGCTTACCATGTTGAAGTCATGTTCGATAGTGTGCTTTAGGCAGGACGCTGCAACTGCAAAGTTGATGGAGTCCTGGTTGTTCTTTCCTGCGAGCTGAGCATATATTAGTCCGCCACCAAAGCTGTCTCCACCGCCTACACGGTCAATAATGTGGATTCGGTAGCTCGGTGAAAAGACTGCCTCTCCGTTTTCATAGAGCATTGCAGCCCAATCGTTGTCGCTTGCGGAGATGCTGCTGCGCAGGGTGATTGCAACCTTCTTGAATCCGAAGCGCTCACAAAGTTGCTTTGCAACGGATATATAGCCCTGATGGTCAAGCTTTCCAGAGTTTATATCTGTATTCTCGGCCTCAATACCAAAGACGTCCTTTGCATCTTCTTCATTTGCAATGCAGACATCAACATACG
This sequence comes from uncultured Oscillospiraceae bacterium, assembly GCA_944385705.1. Lineage (GTDB taxonomy): Bacteria > Bacillota > Clostridia > Oscillospirales > Oscillospiraceae > Limivicinus. The sequence goes on from CALWYF010000024.1 coordinate 25,295, forward strand.
GCATGAGTCTGCTCATAGTCTCATTGGCCTGTGCATTTGTCCAGAGCTTCTTGCGGAAGTTGAGATCGCAGGAAACTATGATTCCCTTTGCCTTGGCAATTTTGCATGCCTGCAGACAAATTTCCGGGAGATTTCCGCCAAGAGCTGGAGTAATGCCCGTCCAATGAAACCAATCCGCTCCCTCGAATATTCTATCCCAGTCAAAGTCTGCAGGTTCTGCCAGTGATATTGCGGAGTATTTTCGGTCATATATAACCTTGGAGGCTCTCTGGGAGGCACCTTTTTCACAATAATACACACCGAGTCTGTTGCCGCCGCGAACCATATATCTGGTATCTACGCCGAAATGGCGGAGTGCATTTACAGCACATTGACCAATTTCATGTGCCGGGACCTTGGAAACGAAGGCAGCATCTACACCGTAATTCGCCAGAGAGACCGCAACATTTGCCTCGCCGCCGGCATAAGTGGCCTCAAACTTGTCGGCCTGTATAAAACGGAGATAACCCTCTGGATTCAGGCGCATCATTATTTCACCAAAAGTTACTACTCTTGCCATGTTATTACCCTCTTACGTTATTTTACACTTTCGACTGCGGCAACTATTGCCTTAGCAGCCTCAGTTAGCTTGCCATATTCACCGTTCTCAATCCATTCCTTTTTTGCAAGATTACCGCCCACGCCAAGGCCTGATGCCCCCGCCTTAAGAAATTCTGCCGCATTATTCTCATTAACACCGCCAACTGCAGTCATCTTGATATGACTTAGAGGGGCTTTAACCGCCTTGAGATAGCCTGCGCCAAGGTTCCCTATAGGGAAGAGCTTGACAAAGTCTGCACCGGCTTCATGCGCCACTTTAATTTCACTGGGCGTCATAGCTCCAGGCATCGAAACAAGGTTAAGCTCACGTGTCTTCTTGATTACCATAACATCAGTATCTGGGGAGACAATGAAAGAACCGCCCGCCTTTGCAGTCATCTCTACAAGTTCAGGGCTTGTAACAGTACCTGCTCCGACGAACATTCTTCCTTCGTATTCCTTTGCAAGCATGCCTATTGTATCGACTGTCGCCTGCCAAGATTCCGGTGCCTTCTGATTGTAGGTAATCTCCATGAGTCTGATGCCGCCAGCATAGAGCGCATCAGCAATTGCTTTGCACTGTTCGGGTGCGGCTCCTCGAATTATTGCTACTATTTTATATTTTTCTATCCACTCTATTACTGTTTCACGTACTGTTTCACGCATACAATTTCACTCCCTTGATTTTCATAATGTACAAAGATTATTAACTTACCCTTAAGCTACAAGACCATACTCTTTCTAGCCAACGTATATGTAGCACTCTTTGACTGAGTTGACTAGAAGTGATTCTTCATGCTGTCAGAATTATACAATCTTTGAGCTTTTCCTTTTCCTAATAAAGCACAAACTTGACATTATATCAGATATAGCTGTTGTCTGCTGCGGAGGGTAGGAGTTGTCCGCCGTCAATTATTATGTCACTACCAGTAATATATGTTGCCGAATCAGAAAGAAGGTACAGAACAGCCGACGATATCTCGGAAGGGTGACCTGTGCGTTGTGCTGGGATTCGGGAAACGAGCATTTTCTCCCTCTCTGTAATAATGGAAGAATCTGTGACTTTTATATATCCAGGAGAAATACTGTTCACCCTTATACCATAAGGCGCAAGCTCTAAGGCCATATGTTGGGTAAGCTTGTACACGGCAGCTTTTGCTGGACCGTATACACTTGCCATGGGATAATTTGTGCTACGGTGCACACTGCTGGTATTTATAATGCAGCCCCTAGTACCATGACGTATCATGTCTTTCGCCGCACGTTGAGCGCAGAAGAAAGTACCGCGCAAATCGACATTAGTTATGGTATCAAACAGCTCATGTGTTACATCAAGAAATGGCATGAATTTGGTGATACCAGCATTATTGACTAGTACATCTATATTTCCAAATTCACTCTCAATAGCGTCAAACATAGGATCAATATCGTCTAGTACAGTGAGGTCTGCTTTTATAGCCATTGAACATCTACCGATAGAATGTATCTTTTCAACAGTATCCAACGCCTGTTCCTTGCTTCCACAGTAGCTTATACATACGTCATACCCAGCCTTTGCGAGTTCTATAGCCTCTGATTTTCCAATACCGTGTCCACCACCAGTAACCAACGCAATTTTCGCCATTATTAATTTCCTTTCTGCACTTGCTTTGTATTTAAATTTAATTATATGGCCTCAAAAGTGTAGCTGCGACGATAATTTATACTGTCTCCACTCTCAAGGTCAATTGGTGCAAACACCTCAGGACAAAAAGCATTAATATTATTCCAACTATAAAAGTTGCAAATCGGAAACTTGTCCTCAATGAATACACTCATTCCCTTTGATGCATTTTCCAGCTTCATCCAATGGCTCTGGAGTCCAGCCCAGCCACGTATCCAAAAAGCACTTGACTCTGTAGGCTCGTCAAACTCGCCGAGCCGATATGCGTCACGTTCAATAATCAATTTGCCCCTGCGAAGTTTTGGCTCAATAGTATATGGGAAAGATAGTCGATAATCAGAGTCAATCTTGCCTCCATCAAAGTTAAAAAAGTTGTGAGAAAATTCTGTTGCATGTATTGCGCTCGGACCAATGTTTTTTACCAAAATGTCCATATTTAATGTGTTTTGATTTAATGTATACGTTTTTTCCATCTCCAAGGCAACATTACAGCATAGGTGCGGCAGGGTCTTTATTTTTACAGAATCTTTATAGACTTCAGTTCTATGCTCAAAGGGAACAGTGGGGTAGTCTCTTGTAAATAAAAATGGTGAGGTATCAGTTTTCTTAAGCAGACCTGCTCCCGGTAACGGGAAATAATCAGCGATTGACGTGCTATCGTAAATACTTGTGTCGCGCCATTCAAACACATTAACAAGTCCGACACCACCAAGTCCAACATTTCCATTGCCTCCAAGCTCCTTTGAAAGATAGCTGTGTCCCTTATGCCATACTTGCTCGACCATTCCGCCCCAGTCATAACGTGAACGGTTATATCCCCAGCCTGGGAGAAGAATTTTTGCTTTGATAATCCCATTATCAATAATTATCGATTTCTCCATCTCAATGACCTCTCCTAAATGTCTGTTGCTTATTACTAAATCTCACAACTTTTTTTGTCTATAATAGACAAGCCACCATGTTTCACTTTACTTAATGGTACCAAAGATTGTTTAAAATGTCAAATATCAAATATCATTTATGTGAAAAAGTCAATTGACATTTAGACTAATGATTGATATTATTGTAAACAAAGATTGAACAACAAGTATGGAGCGATATCTATGGCAGAGAAGATTGTCTTCGAAGAAACGGTTGCATCCAAGGTTACCGATCGCTTACGTGAAGATATAATTAGCAAGAAAATTGAGGCGGGTAGCCGCATAACAATAAAAGAAATCTCTGAACTATATGGAACCAGCAACATGCCTGTACGCGAGGCTTTTAGAACGCTTGAGGGCGAAAAACTATTGGAGATTAACGCGTACAAGGGGGCTACTGTTCTTTGTATTGATGAAACCTTCGTGAGAGAAGTTTATGGCCTGCTTCGAGCTCTTGAGAGTCTTATTTATGAGACCGCCTTGCCTTATTTAGACAAAAAGCTTATTGATGAACTTGAAAATACAAATACTGAAATAGGTCAAATCGCTTCTGGTCAAAGCAACTGCACTGATTACATTGATTTAAATACGAAGTTTCATGATTTGATAATGTCCCGTGGTGGCAACTCAAAAGCAATTGAACTTTATCATTATTACCATATGGTAATCCGCACTTTGCGCAAGAGTTATATGCCAAGCATTGATCGAATCCGCGATGTTTACAAGGAGCATGAGGAGCTTATTGCCTCGTTGAAAGCGAAAGACGTTTTAGCTATTAAGGTAGCAGTTGACAGACATGTTATTCACGCGATGGAAAATTTCCTGAAGGTGTACTCTGATCAACTTTAACGACTTTAAACTATAAAAAGAGAAACCTGTGTACAGTTTCTCTTTTTTATACAGCGGATAAATATCAAATATCAAAAATGCTTTACTATAAATTAATGCGAGTGGAGGTAATAATTTTGAAGGTGATTGGTAAATTTTTTGATATTCTTGAGAAAATTCTGAAGAATATTTGTGGAGTTCTTGTCGTGGGGTTTACCGGCATAACTCTTGTTGCCGTTATTGCTCGATATATGCTGAACTCCCCAATATGGTGGAGTGAACAACTATGCCGGTATCTGTTTATTTGGATGCTAATGCTGTATTTCCCAATAATCGTGCGCCATGAGCAAAACCTTGGCTTTGATGTTATCGTTAAACGTCTGCCTAAAAAATTTCAAGATATTTCGTGGCTTATTTGCAACATTCTTATCTGTGCATTTGGATGCTTTTATTTTGCATATACGCTTCAGCTGTGCCAGAATTTTAATGCAGCGCACAAATACCTTGATGGCATTCATCTTCCGGCATCATTTATGTACTCCTCACAAGCAGTCGGCGCTGTATTGCTGGTAATCTTTTCACTTGAGGTAGTAATCAATCAATTTATCAAAATAATTCATGAGAATAAGGATGGTGAAACCATATGATGCTGGCTATTCTTTTTGGTGTATTTTTTCTGCTATTGTTTCTCGGTATGCCTGTTGCATACGGTATGGTCATATCCTCAGTTATAACCCTTTTATTTGACTCATCCCTCACTGGAATAATTATTCCCCAAAAGCTTTTCACTGGTATGGATTCTTTTTCGCTAATGGCGGTTCCGTTTTTTATGCTTGCAGGTACTTTGATGGAAAAATCCGGTATCACTGATATTCTTGTTAACTGGGCGAAGAGTCTTGTTGGTCACTTCAAAGGCGGTGTTGGACATGCGACGATCGTTACTGGTGTTGTAATGGCAGGTGTTTCGGGCTCAGCAAACGCTGACACGTCTGCTCTATCTTCTATTCTTGTACCAATTATGAGAAAAGATGGCTATGATGACGGTTACTCCTGTGCCCTCGTCTCCTCTTGCGGCGCTTTGGGGCCCATTATTCCTCCTAGTATTATGATGGTCCTCTATTCAGGGGTTACGTCAATTGCGATTGGTAAGCTGTTTATGGCAGGAGTTGTACCTGGCCTCATCATTGCTTTAGGATACATGCTTGTCAACGCCATTTATGCCCGCAGAGCTAATATTGTGAAATCTAAATTTGTCGGTTGGAAGACGCTTGGGCACGATACTCTTAGAGCGGTTCCAGCACTTATCATGCCTGTTATTATTATTGGCGGGATTCTTTCAGGTGCAACAACAGCAACAGAGGCAGGTGTTATCGCCTGTGTATACAGCATCATTTATGGCCTTATTCGCAAGACTATGAACGTTAACCAAGTTTGGGAGTGCTTCAAAGACGCAGTTCATGGTACAACCAACTGTATGATTGTCGTTGTATTTGCAGGAATTTTTGGCACACTTGCCACAAACTATAATCTATCAAAAGTCGTTCTTGCGGCGTCCCAGGTTTTTCACGGAAATCCATACCTAATTCTAATATTCATTAGTATTATTCTCTACATAGCAGGTATGTTTATTGACTCCAATGCTGCAATGCTTATGTTGGTGCCTATATTCACTCCTCTGATTGCTGAATACGGTTTTGATCCCATCTACTTTGCAATGGTATGTATTCTGACTTTAGATATGGGAGGTATGTCTCCGCCTGTCGGTTTACTTATGTATATCTCAGCAAGTATTACTGACACTCCTCTTGAGAAGGTCGTAAAAAATATCTTCCAATTTATCGCTGTTAACTACAGCGTTACTTTGCTTGTTATATTCATACCCGCCCTTGTCACTTGGCTGCCGTACCTTATGTGATTAAAGGATTAATTAGTAGTCTCGGAGCATCAGCTCTGCGATCATAAAAAAATAGGAGGAATATGAAATGAAAAAAATAATTGCCCTAGCGCTTGCACTTATTATGTGCTTTGCACTGTGTGCCTGCGGTGGAAGTACAACACCCACGGCAACGGAAGCTCCCGCACAAACCGAGGCAGAGGCTCCCGCGACCGATGCCACAAATGAATACCCTGAAATGACCCTTAAGCTCTCCCACCATAATGCAGTTGACCAACCTATCCATGAGGCGCTGACAAAATGGGCAACTATGATTAATGAGCAGTCTGGTGGTAAAATTACTATCGACATTTATCCTGCAGCTTCCCTCTATAATCAGACAGATGCTCAAGATGCTGTTCAGATGGGTACCCTTGATATGTGCCTTGCTGACTGTTCCCAGCTTTCATCTGCAGTCCCCGCTTTTGCTCTAACAGCCATGCCCTTCCTTTATGATAGCTATGATACCGCCGGTGAGGTCATATTTGGAGATGTTGGTGCTCAGCTCGACCAGCAGCTTGAAGATACTCTTAACATGCATGCGTTTGGGTGGACTTGGAATAACTTCCGCAATATGATTACTGTGACTCCAATCACAAGCCTTGACGATTGCAAAGGCTACAAACTCCGTTCTCCCGAAACGAGTTGTCAAGGACTTTTTAATCAAATTCACGAAAAAGCCACAAAAAAAGTGCCAGAAGCAGATTTTAGCTCCTGACACTTTTGCGGATGGGTTATTTTCTCCTGCTTAACAGTTCGTCGCAAAGGTACGCATATTCCGGCAACTGGTCGATATAGGGTTTCCATCGCCGCTTAATCTCGGCCAGTTCCAGCGGGTCGGCGTCCTCAAAGTCATGGTCGTTTCCGGTCATTCCGAAAACATCCAGTGCTATATCATTCAAGCACTCATAACAAAGACCGGCAGCGGACTCTATCCAGTTGCCGGTGTCAATATAGACCGGGTCGATAGATATTGCCAGCCACACATAGCCGACCTTGTCCGACCAAACCAAATCATAAGCGGTCATCTGCTGGATATGTTTCTCAAACACTTTGCGGACGCGCTCAATCTCATTTTTCTCTTTTTCTGTGTACAGCATTTTCATGTCCTCCTTGGCTAAA
>CALWYF010000025.1 GCA_944385705.1 uncultured Oscillospiraceae bacterium
AGAAGATGGCAACCACTGCGCCGTTATAGGTCTCGGCAATGTAGTTTTTCACCTTGTCGCTGCACAGGGCATTTACCAGAGCCTGGATCTTCTCGCTGTTCTCCTCACCCTTGCGGCAGGCCACGATGTTTGCGTAGGTCTGGGCGGCGTCGCCGGAGGCATCCTCTATTGCCAGAGCCTCGGAGGCGTGGAGTCCGGCCTGGAGAGCGTAGTTGCCGTTGATGACGGCCACGGTGCCCGCGTCACTGTTGGCCAGCTGGGAGGGAACGGTGTCGGCCTGAACAGCCTGAATGTCAAAACCGCCGTTGTCAACTATGTCCAGAGTGGTGATACCGGCCTCGGCGCTGGCATCCTCAGGGAGAGTGATGAGACCTTCCTGGGCAAGGAGCAGCAGAGCGCGGGTCTCGTTGCTGTCGTCGGCGGGAATGAGGATGGTGGCGCCGGGGGCGATGTCGGCTACGGAGTCAACACCGTTGCCGTAGAGACCGAAGGGCTCATAGTGGATGCGTGCGGCGGCTACCAGGTCGGTGCCGTTGGAAGCGTTGTAGCTGTTCAGGTAGGGGGTGTGCTGGAAGTAGTTGGCGTCCAGGGTGCCCTCGGCCAGAGCCTGGTTGGGCAGCACGTAGTCGTCGTATATCACGATCTCCAGCTCATAGCCCTCGTCGGCCAGAGTGTCCTTCACCTGCTCCAGAATCTCGGCGTGGGGAGTGGAGCTGGCGCCAACCTTGATGACCTTATCCTCTGCGCTTTTGCCGCAGGCTGCAAAACAGAAAACAGTAGCGATGGCAAGAATAATTGCAACGATCTTTTTCATTTTGATTTCTCCTTTAATTCATAAGACATTTTGTAAATTGAGAATGTAAAAACTATATATTTGGCAAGTAATCAGCGTTTACATTCGCAGCTTACAAAGACTGGTAAAAATCATGTTCATTCCTCACTTTATACGTTTGTCGGTGTGCCTGGCGATATAGGTACCTACGATCTGTATGATCTGTACTATCGCCACTGTGAGCAGCACGCATATCCAGGTTATGTCGTCATTGCTGCGCTGATGTCCGTAGATTATTGCCACCTGGCCCAGGCCGGTTCCGCCTATGGTGGCGGCCATGGCCGAATAGCCCAGCACGGTGACCATGGAGATGACGGCCCCGTTAATGAGGGAGGGCTTGGCTTCCGGCAGCAGCACCTTGGAGACTATCTGGAAGTTGGTGCAGCCCATGGACTGGGCGGCCTCAATGACTCCTGCGTTAACTTCCTTCAGGGAGGACTCCACCATCCTGGCTACGTAGGGGGAAGCGCCGATGACCAGCATTACGATGACTGCGCCGTTTCCAAGGCTGGTGCCCAGAATAAAGCGGGCCACCGGGAGCATTGCCACCATGAGGATGATGAAGGGGATGCTGCGGAAAAAGTTCACCACGAAACCCAGCACCCGGTTCACCCAGGGGGTGGGGCGGATGCCGCTCTGGTCGGTGACGTTGAGTATCACGCCCATGGGCAGACCAAAGAGGTAGGAGAAGAAAGTGGCTATGACGGTCATGTATATGGTCTCCACCACGCCCATCTGAATAAGGCCGTTTTCCCAGACCTTATAAAACATATCCGAAAACATCTCAGTTCTCCTCCTTCCAGACTACCTTGCTGTTGTTCAGCCAGGCGATTATCTTGTCAGCCTGGCGTTCGTCGCTGGGCAGCTCCACTATCATATGTCCGTATATGGAGCCCTCATACTCCTTGGTGTCGGCAAAGAGTATGTTCACCGGGGCCTGGCACTCCAGAACCATCTGGGAGATTATGGGCTCCCGGGAGTAGAGGCCGTTGAAGATGAGCCTTATGCGCCGGCCGCCTGCGGTGTCCAGTGCAGCCCGGTCCTTGGGGAGTATCAGCTCCCTGGCAATGTCCGAGCGGGGATTGGTGAACACATCGCTGACCTTGCCTTCCTCGGCAATGGAGCTGTGGTCGATGACTGCCACACTGTCGCAGATCTGATCTATGACCTTCATCTCATGGGTGATGACTATGATAGTCACGCCCATGGTCTGGTTGATGGTGCGCAGCAGCTCCAGAATGGAGCGGGTGGTGTTGGGGTCCAGAGCGCTGGTGGCCTCGTCGCAAAGCAGATACTTTGGGTCGGTAGCCAGGGCCCGGGCTATGGCCACACGCTGCTTCTGGCCGCCGGAGAGCTGAGAGGGGTATTTGTCCGCCTTCTCCTCCAAACCCACCAGCTTCAAAAGCCCAAGGGCCTTCTTCTCCGCTTCCTGCTTTTTCACTCCGGATATCTCCAGAGGGAAGCAGACGTTTTTAAGTACGTTCCTCTGCTCCAGCAGGTTGAAGCCCTGGAATATCATGGAGATGCTCCTGCGCATTTTCAGAAGCTCCGGGCGGCTGAGGGAGGTCATGTCCCGGCCGTCAATTATGACCTGACCGGAGCTGGGGCGCTCCAGAAGATTTATGCAGCGCACCAGGGTACTTTTACCGGCGCCGGAAAGGCCGATTATACCGAAGATCTCGCCGTCGTTTATGGTCAGGTCCACATCCCGCAGAGCCTCTACGGAGCCGGAGGCGCTTTCAAAGACCTTGGAGAGTTTTTTCAGCTCAATCATTTTCTCTGTCCTTTCAACAAAAAACAGGCTCGGGAAACTCACTTTGTTTCCCAAGCCTGTGCAAGTACATTTTGAAGCACTCTTCAGATGGATATGAAACAAGGCGAGTCATGTTTTTGCGCGCACATCATCATGCACATGCGGAACATGTACATCATACCCATCATCATGCTGTTGGTGCGGAAGCTGCGCATATGACCCGTCTCCTTTCTCAAAAACTGTTTGGATTATAGACCCATTGTCTCTCCTTGTCAACACATATTTTTCTTAACAGCAAAATTAAATTCATAACATAAGCGTATTAAAGATTACGTAAATGATATTAAGTAAACAATAATATGTAAATTATATTATGTAATCAGAATTTCCAGGAGAGGGGATAATGGGGGAAAAATCTTGACATAGAAGGCGGCCTGGGATAGACTGGGAACGGAAAAAGCAAGAAAACTGAGATGTGGAGGCAGACATGGAAAAGAGAATAGAAGGACTTCTCAAGAGCTTTCATGAACTGTTCGGCGAGGCAAAGCCTGTGATATATTCTGCCCCGGGGCGCACCGAGATAGGCGGCAACCACACCGACCACCAGCGGGGAAAAGTACTGGCGGGCTCGGTTAATGTGGACATCCTGGCCGCAGCCGCCGAAAACGGCAGCGGGATTGTGCGGGTCAAATCAGAGGGCTATGATATGTTTCAGGTGGATCTGGGTACCTTGGAACCGGTAGAAACCGAGCAGGGTACCACCGCCGCTTTGGTGCGGGGAATATGCAGCGAGGCAAAAGACCGGGGATATGAAGTCCGGGGTTTTGATGCCTGCGTCACCTCCCAGGTTATGCAGGGCAGCGGCCTGTCCTCCTCGGCGGCCTTTGAGGTGCTTATCGGCGCCGTGGTCAACGGCCTGTTCTGCAATGAGGAGCTGGGGGCCACCGACCTTGCCATAATGGGCCAGGCGGCGGAGAACCGCTTTTTCGGCAAGCCCTGCGGGCTCATGGACCAGATGGCCTCCGCCTGGGGCGGTATAATCGCCATAGACTTCAGGGACCCGGCAAAGCCGGAGGTGCATCCTGTGGACTTTGATTTTGCCTCTGCAGGCCACAGCCTGTGCATGATAGACGTGGGGGCGGATCACGCCAGCCTTACCCACGAATATGCAGCCATTCCCGCCGAGATGAAGAAGATATCCGCCCACTTCGGCAAGGACGTTTTGCGGGAAGTGGACGAGGCCGAGTTCTTTGCCGCCATCCCGGCGCTCAGGAGAGAGGCCGGGGACCGGGCAGTGCTGAGAGCCATACATATCTTCCAGGAAAACCGCCGGGTGGAGCGACTCTGCCAGGCCTTGGAAGAAGGAGATTTTGACGCCTTCCTTCAGGTGGTGCGCCAGTCCGGCCGATCCTCCTGGATGTACCTGCAAAATGTGATAGTCACCGGCAGTGTTCAGGAGCAGTCTGCCGCTTTGGCCTTGGCATTGTGCGACAGCATACTGGGTGAGCGGGGGGCATACCGCATCCACGGTGGCGGTTTCGGCGGCACCGTTCAGGCCTTTGTGCCCGACGATATGCTGGAGGAGTTCAGGCAGAAGGTGGAGGCCGTATTCGGCCCCGGCAGCTGCCATGTGATGAAGATAAGAAGCAGGGGCTTCATGAAGGTGGAATACTGAGAAAATGCTCCATGGAGAGGCGGACGCCTCTCCATGGAGCATAAATCAGGGGGGGAAAAATGTTCTGCTGGAAATGCGGAAAAGAGATACCCGACGAATCCATGTTCTGCAGCTACTGCGGAGCAGAGACAAAAAACCGTGGAAATAAAGATGGGGAGCCGATCCAGAAAAACAGCAGGACTACAGAGCCTTTGTAGCCATTGGCCTTATTATCCTGCTGCTGTTGGCGGCGGCGACTATTTTGATAGGGACACTCTCCAACAGGGAGGAAGCCGACACGGCGGCAGAGACGCCTCTCCCGGCTGAGGGCAGCCCCACAGCAGCGGAGAGCTCCACGCCTGCGGAGACCCCTGCACCTACGGAAATCCCTGAGCCCACAGAGACGCCCAGACCCAGGTTCATAAGCCCGGAGCAGTACGCCCGGGAGAACGGGCTGGACTGGCCGGCAGAGGAGTCTGATGCGTGGGGAAACAAGAAAGACCCGTGGTCAGAAGGTTTTAATACTTTAAACACAATTACAAAAATTGTTCGGTCATGGGATGATAGTTTCCCTAGCAGCTATTTAACTGATGAAGATTACACTTATGCGAACTTATATATGCAAGCCAGAGCCGATGGAAAGAGCGACCTGGAGGCCCATGAAATCGGGCTGGAGGAAACAGGTATAGACAGACGTATTCTGGGTAAGGAAGAGTATGGCCAGTTTATATACGATTCGGCTATTAATATTGGTGTCAGTGAATATGACTCAGAAAAATGTTCAAATGCACAAATGTTTGAGTGGGATACAGCATGGGATGCGTATAAATATGCAAGAGATAACGGGAGCAGTCATGAACAGGCTATTGGCTCTGTGGAGTGGAGATGCTTTGCCAATATTAACAATACCGGTTATACTAATAGTTATGAGAGAAAGCAAAAATACATTGAATCTGGTATGAGCCAAGCAGATGCTGAAGAATTAGTATACAGCGAGATAAAAGACAAACTCTACTCCTGTCTCCAATACTGGTACGAAATAAAAAGGGAGGATATAATTAAATGAGCAAGGTATTACTTATAAACGGCAGTCCCCATGAGTTTGGCTGCACCTACACCGCACTGAAGGAAGTGGCGGACACTCTGGAGAAAAACGGCATGGAGACGGAAATTTTGTACTTGGGGACCAAGCCCGTGGCAGGCTGCATTGCCTGCGGCAAGTGCGGGCAGACCGGGCGCTGCGTTTTTGACGACCAGGTGAACCGGGTGCTGGACAAGCTGGATGAATACAGCGGCATTGTGGTGGGCTCCCCGGTGTATTTTGCCGGACCTACGGGCCAGATCTGCGCATTTCTGGACAGGCTCTTCTACTGCGGCGGAGGCCGCATGGCCGGAAAGATTGCGGCTTCAGTGGTGTCCTGCCGCCGGGGCGGAGCTTCTGCCTCCTTTGACCGGCTGAACAAATACTTCAGCATAAGCAATATGCATATTGCGGGCTCCCAGTATTGGAACCAGATCCACGGCAAGACCCCGGCGCAGGCAGTAAAAGACCTGGAGGGCCTACAGACCATGCGCACTCTGGGCCAGAATATAGCCTGGCTCATAAAGAGCATAGAGGCCGGGGAAGCCGCAGGGCTGGCGGCCCCGGAGTATGAAAAGACTCAGATAACAAATTTTATACAGGATTAAAATTTCAGACATTAAGGCAAAAGCCGCAGCTCTCTTTTTGAAGCTGCGGCTTTTGCCTTATAAAGCTTGCTTTTAAATTGTCCGCTGACCGGAAAGCTTTCACAGTACCATCAGCAGAGTGCCCGCCACAATCAGCAGGCAGCCGAAAACGGACTTTGCATCCGCCTGTTCATGGAGAAAGAAATAGGCCAGGACTATGGTGAACACTATGCTCAGCTTGTCGATAGGCACCACTTTGGAAGCCTGTCCCAGCTGCAGGGCTTTGTAATAGCAAAGCCAGGAGGCGCCGGTGGCAAGGCCGGAGAGAATAAGAAATATCCAGCTTTTGCGGCTGATGTCCGTTATCCCAGACTGGGTATTGGTAACAAAAACCATGAGCCAGGCCATGGCCAGCACCACCAGGGTCCTTATGGCCGTGGCCAAATTGCTGCTGACCCCTTCAATGCCCACTTTGGCCAGAATGGAGGTGAGGGCGGCAAAAACTGCGGAAAGCAGCGCCAGAATAAACCACATGTCAAAACCTCCCGTTCAAGGAATGAAGGCTTACTTCTTCAGACTCAGAGCATATTTCGCCTTTTCGGCAATCTTCTGGGCAGTGAGGCCGAAGTACTCCAGCACATCGGAAGCGCTGCCGCTGCGGCCGAACACATCGTTCACGCCATGGCGCACCACGGGCACCGGGCACTTTTCACCCAGCAGCTCGCAGACAGCGCTGCCCAGGCCGCCGATAACGGTGTGCTCCTCGCTGGTGACTATACAGCCGGTCTCCCGGGCAGCTTTAAGCACCAGCTCATCATCCAGGGGTTTGAGGGTGTGGATGTTTATGACCCTTGCGCTGATGCCCTCGGCAGCCAGCATGTCCGCTGCCTGGAGCGCTTTGCTGACCATGAGGCCGGTAGCAATGATGCTCACATCGCTGCCTTCTCTGAGAGTGCAGCCCTTGCCCAGCTGAAAGCTGTAGCCCTCCAGCTCATCAGTGAATATCTCGGTGGACAGGCGCTGGAGACGGAGATAGGCCGGCCCGTCATACTCCATAAGGGCCTTTACCGCCAGACGCATCTCGTTGCCGTCACAGGGGCAGCAGACCAGCATGCCGGGGATGGCCCGCATCAGGCTGAAGTCCTCTATGCACTGGTGAGTGGCTCCGTCCTCACCCACGGAAACACCGCCGTGAGAACCCACTACCTTAACATTCAGCCGGGGATAGGCAATGGAGTTTCTTATCTGTTCATATATGCGCCCGGTGGAGAACATGGCAAAGCTGTTTATAAAGGGCTTGAGCCCGTCGGCAGCCATACCGGCGGCGATACCTGCCATGTCGCATTCGGCTATGCCGCAGTCAAAAAAACGGTCGGGGTGAGCGGCGGCGAAGAACTTGGTCATGGTGGAGCCGGAGAGGTCGGCATCCAGGACCACAAGCTCGGGGTACTTCTCAGCCAATTCCACCAAAGTTTCGCCATAGGCGTTGCGGGTAGCTATCTTTCCGGCCATATCAGTTTCCCTCCAGTTCCTTGATTTTTGCTTCCAGCTCGGCCTTAGCCTGAGCAAACTGCTCGTCGTTGGGGGCCTTGCCGTGCCAGCCTGCCTGATTCTCCATAAAGGATACGCCTTTGCCCTTGACGGTTGCGGCCAGAATGACCGTGGGCTTTCCCTTGAAGCTGCGGGCGGAATTAAGAGCGGAGAATATCTGCTCAAAATCGTGGCCGTTGATTTTAATTACGTTCCAATTAAAGGCCTCAAATTTCTTATCCAGAGGCTCTGTGGGCATAACGTCGGCAGTGCGGCCGTCGATCTGCAGACCGTTGACATCTACAAAAACACAGAGATTGTCCAGATGCCACTTGGCTGCGGCCATTACCGCCTCCCATATCTGCCCCTCTTCCATCTCTCCGTCTCCGCAGACGGCATAGCAGCGGTGGGACTTGTTCCGGAGTTTTGCCGCAAGAGCCATGCCCACGGCGGTGCTCAGTCCCTGGCCCAGAGAGCCGGTGGACATGTCCACCCCGGGTACGTGGCGCATGTCCGGATGACCGGACATATGGCCCTTTATGGAGCGGAAAAGCTTCAGCTCCTCAATGGGGAAGAAGCCACGGAGAGCCAGCACCGAATACAGGGCCGGGGTGCAGTGGCCTTTGGAGAGAACAAAGCGGTCTCTGTCCTCCCAGCGGGGATTGGATGGGTCAATGTTAAGTTCGTTGAAATAAAGGGCGGTCATGATGTCCATGCAGGAGAGAGAGCCGCCGGGATGTCCGGAGGCGGCGGTGTGCACTGCGTCCACAGCCAGCAGCCTTGCCCTGGCCGCCATAAGCTGCAGATCCTTGCCGTAAAGCTTTACCATTGCTCGTTCCTTTCTGATGCACCCGGTCTTCGGCCCGACCGGGACGAAGAGGCTGTTTCAAGTTTTTATGCAGGCGTATATGACCAACCTGCCAATGAAAGATTTTACCAGTCTGCGGCTATTTTAGCAATAGACATATTGTACTTTTTTTATATTGTTCAAAATGTTGTTAAAAAAGATGCCGCCGGGAGCATACACTCCCGGCGGCAAGACGGACAATATGGTGTTTTAAAGTCTGGAATGACTGGGGAAAACTCAGTAACCGAAGCCGAAGAAATCACGGAAATCAGGGAAACCCTTGTACTGTTCCTGCTGCTCCATGCTCTGCTCCTCCACCTGGGGCTGCTGCTCCTCATTGGCAAGGGCGGACTGGATCTGCTCTCCCACGGTTACGGTCAGCTCCAGCTCCTCACCCTGACGGTATACAGTCAGCTTCAGCTCTGCACCCTCATACAGGCTGGATACCAGATCCACAAGCTGGTCGCTGGAACTTATCTCTGTGCCGTTGGCGGCGGTTATGATGTCGTTGACGTGAATGCCTGCCTTTTCAGCGGGGCTGTCTTCAGCCACAGACTTGACGGCTGCGCCTGCAGGCAGACCGTAGCTCTGGGTCTCTTCGCTGACGGTGAGCACCGACACGCCGATATAAGGTTTGGCAATATAGCCATCCTCAATGATGCTGGTGACGATGTTCAGGATATGGTTGATAGGAATTGCAAAGCCGATATTGTCTATGGAAGCACCGGAGCCGCTGCTGGAATACTTGGCGTTGGTAATGCCTATGACTTCACCGTAGAGGTTAAAGAGAGGGCCGCCGGAGTTACCGGAGTTGATGGCACAGTCGGTCTGAATAAGATCCATTGTCACGTTGCTGGACAGGGTCACCTGCCGGTCAAGGGCGCTGACCACGCCGGAGGTGAGGGAGAAGGTGAGCTCGCCCAGGGGGTTACCTATGGCAACCACACTGTCGCCCACATTCAGATTGTCGGAATCGCCAAGAACCACAGGACTGAGGCCCTCGGCTTCGATCTTCAGAACTGCAATGTCGTTGCTCTCATCGTATCCGATGAGCTGGGCATCGTAGCTGCTGCCGTCATAGGTGCTGACCTTGATGGAACTTGAATCCTCGATAACATGGTAGTTAGTGAGTATGTAGCCGTCGTCACTGAAAATGAAGCCGGAGCCGGAGGCGGCGGAAGTGGTGGTAAAGCCAAAGAAGTTGGTGGTGATGGAGGTGGTGATACCCACTGTGGAGGCCACGTTCTGGGCATAGACCTCAGCGGGGGTCATCTCTTTGCTGGTGTCGATGGTGGCCACATCAATGGTGGTGTTTGGCCGGACGCCCTCCAGAATCTGGGAATGGGTGTCGCTGCCGATCGCACCGCTGAGGGCCAGGGTGCCGCCGGCTCCCACTGCACCGGCCAGCAGTGCCACTACCAGAGCCAGGGCAATTATCTTGCCGTGGCCATGCTTACGGGAATTCTTGTTTTCTGCAACTCTATCTTCAGGCGTGTAGCCGGAAGCGCTGCTGCCGAAACCGCCGTTATTGTTTTCATTGTTGAAGTCGCTCATAATAGTCTCTCCTTTTATCGGGCCAATGACCTTTGGCAACCTGGCCAGGTCTCAGCCTGATTTTTTATCTTGTCTGTATTATAACCGGCAAAGCTTAAAATTGCCTGAAAGATAGTTGAAATATTTATGAACATATGATTATGAAATTTTGTCTTCTCCTTTTTATCTGCGGCTTCAGGTTCAGGCTTTGAAATTGCCGTTTGTAAAACAAGAAACCGCTGAAATTGGTCTTGGGTGCAGTCCGCCTTTTGGACTGCACCCAAGTGAATATATAGCACCCGGACTCCCGCTGCCACCATGCAGCGCCGTCGGCTTATCCCCGGTGTGCACCGGGGCATCGGCTCTGCACACGAAAGAACGGATGAGATAAACGATCTATCTGAGGGCAGGATAACATGAGTTACTGAACTGGTTCTGAAGAAGCTGTAAAAGAATTATGAACAGCGCTTTTTTCAGCTTTAATTAAGGGCAATGTACTATTATAATGTTAAACTGAGATGGGGAGATGTTGACATGAAAATACTTATAATAGAAGACGAAAAATTGCTGGCCGACTCCATCAGGACCATGCTGCGCAGCAAGGGCTTTGAGGTGGACGTGTGCTACGACGGAGAGAGCGGGGCGGACTACGCTCAGCTGGGGGTATACGACCTGCTGATACTGGATGTTATGATGCCCGGTCTGAACGGCTACCAGGTGGCAAGACAGGTGCGCTCCCAGCGCTGCAACACCCCCATACTTATGCTCACCGCCCGTTCCGGGCTGGAGGACAGGATAGAGGGGCTCAACGCCGGGGCGGACTACTATCTCACCAAACCCTTTGATATAAGGGAGCTGCTGGCCTGCATAAATGCCCTGCTCCGCCGCCAGGGAGGTCAGGTGGACGAGATGGTCTACGGCAACACCGCTCTGGATCTGTCCACCAGCACCCTGATATGCGGGGAAAATTCGGTGCGCCTTTCCACCAGGGAATTTGATGTGATGCGTCTGCTGATGCAGACCAGAGAAAAGAACCTGTCCAAGGAGGTCATTCTGGCCAGGGTCTGGGGCTATGACTCCAATGCCGTGGAGAACCACGTGGAAGTCTATGTGGGCTTCCTGAGGAAAAAGCTCCAGAGCATAGGCTCCAACCTGCGCATAGAGGCCATACGGCGGCAGGGTTACCATCTGGAGGTAGATGAGGGATGCTCAGAAAGCTGAGGATAAAATTCGTCTGCGTCAACATGCTCATAGTCACAATGATGCTGCTGGTGATATTCGGCCTGGTGTTCAAGTTTACCCAGGCCAATCTGGAGCAGCAGAGCGTGAGCATGATGGAGCAGCTGGCGGAGGACCCCTTTCGGCTGAGTCTGCCGGGAGAGCGGCGGGAGGACATACAGCTGCCCTATTTTGTCCTGCAGCTGGGGCGAAGCGGGGACCTGTTAGCCGTTACAGGCGGCTATTACGATTTGAGCGACCAGGACTTTCTGGCCAAAATAATAGAAGCGGCCATATCCTCCGGCAAGAGCATAGGGACTATAGAGGAATATAATCTGCGCTACTGCCGGGTGATAAACCCCATGAACCAGCGTCTGGTGTTTGTGGATATATCCAGCGAGCGGGCCACCCTGAAGAGCCTGACGGAGACCTGCGCCATGCTGGGACTTTTGAGCCTGGGGGTGTTTTTCGGCATAAGTCTGCTGCTGGCCCGCTGGGCGGTGAAGCCGATGGACAAGGCCTGGCAGCAGCAAAGACAGTTTGTGGCCGACGCCTCCCATGAACTGAAGACCCCTCTGGCGGTGATAATGACCAATGCTCAGATGCTGGAGCAGCCGGAGTTTGAACCGGATCAGCGCAGCCAGTTTGTCTCCAGCATACTCACCATGAGCCGGCAGATGCGCTCTTTGGTGGAGGATCTGCTGGAGCTGGCCAGAGCGGACAGCGGCCAGAGCAGGGAGAACATAAGCCAGCTGGACTATTCCAAGCTGGTGAGCGACTGTGTGCTGCCCTTTGAGCCGGTGTACTATGAGAAGGGACTGGCTCTGGATACTCAGGTGGAGCCGGGTATAAGTCTGGAAGGCAGACAGCAGCAGCTGAGGCAGCTGACCGATATACTGCTGGATAACGCCGGGAAATACTCTCTGCCCGGCGGCCCGGTGACACTGCGCCTCAGCCGCCAAGGCGGGCGCCACTGCCTGCTGTCCGTTTCTAACCCTGCCCAAGAGATGAGCCGGGAGGAGTGCCGGGATATCTTCAAGCGCTTTTACCGCACTGACAAGGCCCGCAGCCGGGACGGCAGCTACGGCCTGGGCCTGTCCATAGCCGAGAGCATAGTCAACTCCCACGGAGGGAAGATAAGCTGCGAATACGCCCAGGGCAAGGCCAACTTCAATGTGGTGCTGCCTTTGAAGCAGCCGGGCGTTTCGGGTAAGAACTGAAGTGCACCGGAGACAACAGAGACAATGGGGAAATTTGTCTGAACTTGTTGCTTTTTCAGGGATAATATTTACACAGGGTTTAACAAATTTGCCGGCGGCGGGGCTATACTAAAAAGAAAGGCAAAGATAAAGGAGAACTGGAAATGCCGGAGTTTATAAGCTTTGAGAATGTGGAGAAGATCTACAAGGTGGGGGAGGTGGATATTCATGCCCTCAACAGCGCCAGCTTTACAGTGAAGCAGGGGGAGATCTGCGTTATAGTGGGAGCCTCCGGCGCAGGTAAAACCACTATACTGAACATACTGGGCGGCATGGACACAATGACCAGGGGCAAGGTCTGGCTGGACGGAAAGGACATTTCCGCCTACAACGAAAAGCAGCTGACCGCCTACCGCCGCTATGACATCGGCTTTGTGTTCCAGTTTTATAATCTGATACCGAATCTGACGGCTCTGGAGAATGTGGAGCTGGCAGTGCAGATATGCCCGGAGCATCTGGACCCGGCCCAGGTCCTGAAGCAGGTGGGCCTGGAAGAGAGAGCGGCCAATTTCCCGGCCCAGCTCTCCGGCGGCGAACAGCAGAGAGTGGCCATAGCCAGGGCCCTGGCAAAAAAGCCCAAGCTCCTGCTGTGCGACGAACCTACCGGCGCTTTGGACTACAATACGGGCAAGGCCATCCTGAAACTTTTACAGGACACCTGCCGGCAGACCAACATGACCATAGTCATCGTCACCCACAACTCCGCCCTCTGCGATATGGCAGACCGGGTGATCAGGGTGAAGAGCGGCAGGATAGAGTCGGAGACGGTAAACGAGAATCCCATTCCCGTAGAGCAGATAGAGTGGTGATGTTGTGGACATTCTCATTACTTCAACATTAAGAGAGATAAAAAACAGCCTGGGCAGATACCTGGCCATACTCACCATAATAGCTCTGGGTGTTGGCCTGTTTGCAGGGCTTCGCATATGCAGGCCCATGCTGGTGGACTCTGCCGATGAGTATTTTACCCAGCAGAATTTTTACGACTACCGCATAGTCTCCACCATAGGCTTCTCCCAGGACAATGTCTTCAACCTGGCGGAGCAGGAGCTGGTGAAGACGGCGGAGGGCGGCTGCTATGAGGACGTGCTGGTGAACATCGACGGCAACGACCTGGTGTTCCGGGCAAACTCCATCACTCACGGAGTCAACCGACTGAGAGTGGTTTCCGGCCGTCTGCCTGAGTCTGAGGACGAATGCGTCCTGGATGCGGATAACTGGGGAGAGGACATGCTGGGCAAGACCATAAGCCTGGCTGAAGCCAACACCCAGGAGACCCTGGACGAGTTTTCCAGAGATGAGTTCACAGTGGTGGGCCTGGTGACCAGCCCTCTGTATATCAATATGGAGAGAGGTACCAGCCCCCTGGGCAACGGGCACATAGCTTCCTGCATGTATATAGACCGCAGCTGCTTTACTGCCGACTATTACGAGGAGGTCTTCCTCACCATAGACGACAGGGCCAGCTCCTACAGCGACGAGTATGAGGCCAGAATAGAGGAGACGGAGGACACCGTCACGGAGATGGCCGAGACAGAGGCCCAGCTGAGATACAAGGAGCTGGTGCTGGATAACCGCCAGGAGATAGCCGACGGGCGCAAGACTCTGGACGAGGCAGCGGAGGAGATACAAAAGCAGAAGGACGATGCTGCCGCTCAGGTGGAGGAATTCATGAGCTCCATGGGCTTCTCTCCGGCGGAAAATCCCGGCTATTACAACCGGATGATGGATGAGATAAACCAGTCCTTTGCCGACACCGAGGCGGAGCTGGCGGATTACTACGCCGAACTGGACGAGGCTGAGGAGGAAATAGCCGACATCGACGAGCCCACGGTCTATGTCCTGACCCGGAGTGAAAATGCGGGCTACGCCGCCTTTGAGCATGACTCGGCCATAATAGAGAACATCTCAGTGGTGTTCCCCGTGTTCTTCTTCCTGGTGGCGGCTCTGGTCTGCGTCACTACCATGAGCAGAATGGTGGATGAGCAGCGGACTCAGATAGGCGTTTGGAAGGCAATGGGTTATGACAAGAGTCTCATAAGCCTGAAATATATCATCTACGCCGGTTCCTCCGGCTTTATCGGAAGCGTACTGGGCTTTTTCATAGGCACCTATTTCATTCCGAAAGCCTTCTGGAACGCCTACAGCAGCATGTATAATTTCACCGAGCAGCTGACCTATAATTTTGACCCGGTGATGTTTGCCGCCTCCCTGGCGGTGGCCCTGCTGTGCACTGCCGGAGTGGGTATCTACAGCTGCCGCAAGGAGCTGCGGGAAGTGCCCGCCTCCATACTCAGGCCCAAGGCCCCGAGAAACGGCAAGCGCATTTTACTGGAGCGTATCGGCTGGCTGTGGAGAAGGATAAGCTTCCTCCATAAGGTGACCCTGAGAAATGTCATGCGCTATAAGCAGCGCTTCTTCCTGATGATACTGGGCGTCAGCGGCTGCACCGCATTGCTTCTCACCGGCTTCGGCGTGCGGGACTCTATCCAGAACGTCACCGACTACCAGTACGGAGAGATAAGCGTATATGATGCAGAGCTGAACTTCACTGACCCTCTCAGCGATGAGGAGCAGGAGAGCTTCCTGGCCGGACACGAGGGTTTGGATAAGCTGCTGTACCTGTCCTCCACCAGCGTGGATATAGGCTCGGAGGACAATCTGAAGAGCTCCAGCCTCAGCGCCGTGATGAGCGGGGCGCTGGAGGACTTCATTAAGCTCCGCAGCGAGGATGGAGAAGTGTCCCTGCCCGGAGACGGAGAGATCCTGCTGTCAAAGGGCATGGCCTCCATGCTGAATGTGGAGCGGGGAGACAGCGTCACCGTCACCAACGACCAGTTCAAAAGCATTGACCTCACCGTCTGCGGCGTCTTCGACAACTACATCTCAGATTACATGTTCGTAACTCCCGAGACGCTTATGGAGCTGGATGGGGAAGCCCCGGTGAACACCGCCTATGTGATATTCAAGGAGGGCGTTGACCAGAACACTGCCACCGCTCGTCTGCTGGACGACGAGATGGTGAGCCGGGTGGCTCTCAGCCAGGATACAAGAAACTCCGTGGACAGCTCCTTCTCCAGCCTGAACATCATCGTTGTCCTTATTATCCTCTGCGCCGGGGCTCTGGCCTTTATAGTGCTCTTCAACCTTATAAACATCAATATAGGGGAGAGAATAAGGGAGATAGCCACAATAAAGGTGCTGGGCTTCTACAACGGAGAGTCCTCGGCCTATGTGTTCAGGGAAGTGAATATGCTCACTGTCCTGGGCGCTCTTTTGGGACTGGCGCTGGGCAAACTCCTCCACGCCTTCGTCATGACCCAGATACGCACCGACGGCATCTGCTTTGACGTGCGCATAGCCTGGCAGAGCTATATATACAGTCTGCTGCTCACCTTTGCCTTTGCGGTGCTGGTGAGGATAGCCATGAGCTATAAGCTGGGCAGGATAAGCATGTCCGAGTCACTGAAAGCCGTGGAATAGCGGCTGCCAATTATACGAAACCCCACAAAAAAATCCAAGGGCTTTGCATTATGCGAAACCCTTGGATTTTTGTATATCGGAAGTTGTCAGTTCTTTTTTCCGGCGTGTATCTTCTGCTGGAACTTGTCCTTCTCCCGGGACTTGGGGACTTCAGTGGGGTAGCCGCCGCCAAAACAGGCAGTGCAGAAACTCTTGACGTCATCCCCGGCCAGGCGCATGGCGTTTTCAAGACTGAGATAACCCAGGGAGTCCACCCCGATTATCTCAGCTATTTCTTCCACGCTGTGATGGTTTGCAATGAGCTTTTCCTCATCGTCTATATCGGTACCGTAGAAGCAGGCGTTTACAAAGGGTGGGGCGCTGACACGCATGTGTATCTCCTTGGCTCCTGCCCGGCGCAGCAGCTCTATGGTGCGGCGGCAGGTTGTGCCCCGGACAATGGAGTCGTCTATCAGCACTACCCGCTTGCCCTCCACCACGGAACGGATGGGGTTGAGCTTGATGTTCACACCGTTTTCCCGCATCTCCTGGGTGGGGGAGATGAAGGTGCGGCCGATGTACTTATTCTTGGTAAAGCCCAGAGCATAGGGTATGCCGGACTCGGCGGCATAGCCCAGGGCTGCGTCCAGACCGGAGTCGGGCACGCCGATGACCACATCGGCATCCACAGGATGCTCCTGAGCCAGAAAAGCCCCCGCCCGGTTCCGGGCAAGGCAGACGCTGCAGCCGTCTATGACTGAGTCGGGCCGGGCAAAGTAGATATACTCAAAGACGCAGAGACTGCGCTGGACCTTGCCGCAGTGGCTGCGGTCGCTTCGTATACCGGTGGCGTCCACCGTCAGCACCTCGCCGGGAAGCAGGTCCCGCTCAAATTCGGCGCCCACTGCGTCCAAAGCGCAGGACTCACTGGAAAAGACTATCATGCCGTCCCGGCGGCGGCCCATGCACAAGGGCCTGAAGCCGTGGGGGTCTCTGGCGGCAATGAGCTTAGTGGGGGAAGAAATGACCAGGGAATAGGCCCCGATCAAGGTGTCCATGACGGCGGAGACCGCCGCCTCGATGGAGGGTCTGCGCAGCCGCTCCTGAACTATCATGTAGGCGATGACCTCAGAGTCGGTGGTGGTATGGAAAATGGAGCCCCGCTCCTCCAGCTTTTTCCTCAGCTCCATGGAATTGACCAGATTGCCGTTGTGGGCCAGGGCCATGCGGCCCTTGTGGTGGTTGATTATGAGAGGCTGGAGATTGTTCTTGTGGTCGGAGCCGGTGGTGGCGTAGCGCACATGGCCTACGGCTATGCTTCCGCTGCCCAGTTCCCTGAGCCGCTGCTGGCTGAACACGTCGTTTACCAGACCCACGTCCCGATAGGAGGTGAATACGCCGTCGTCATTGATAACGATGCCGGCGCTCTCCTGACCCCGGTGCTGCAGAGAATACAGCCCGTAATACATCAGCGGGGCCAGCTGGGTGCTCTCAGGGGAAAATATGCCGAAGACACCGCACTCCTCGTGTATGTGCCGGGCAGCGGCGCAGGAAAAATCAATGGGCGTCATGGTCAAGCAGCCTCTTCATTATCTCAGCGTAAGCATCCTCAACGCCGCCCAGGTCGCGGCGGAAGCGGTCCTTGTCCAGCTTCTCGTGGGTCTTGGCATCCCAGAGACGGCAGGTGTCGGGGCTTATTTCGTCGGCCAGAACTATGGTACCGTCGGCAAGGCGGCCGAACTCCAGCTTGAAGTCCACCAATATTACGCCGCACTCGGCCCAAAAGGCCTTGAGAAAATCGTTGACCTTGAAAGCGTATTCCTTTATGGTCTCTATCTCCTGAGCAGTGGCCAGCTTGAGAGCCAGAGCGTGGTAGCTGTTGAGCAGAGGATCGCCCAGCTCGTCGTTCTTGTAGGAGAACTCTATGGTGGGAGCGTCGAAAACTATGCCCTCCTCCACGCCGTAGCGCTTGGCAAAGGAGCCGGCGGAGATGTTGCGGATGATGACTTCCAGAGGCACGATGGAGACCTTTTTCACCAGAGTCTCACGTTCGCTGAGCTCCCGGACAAAGTGGGTGGGCACTCCCTGCTTCTCCAGCTTGGCCATGAGCCGGTTGCTCATCTGGTTGTTGATAACGCCCTTGCCGGCTATACTGCCTTTTTTCAGGCCGTTAAAGGCGGTGGCGTCGTCCTTGTAATCCACAATAAGCAGCTGGGGATCATCGGTCTTGAATACTTTCTTTGCTTTGCCCTCGTAGAGCTGTTCCAATTTTTCCATGGTCCATGCCTCCATTAAAAAAATACGCTCCGATATTAACACCCATGCCTGTCCCGGTGCAACTGATTTTTTTCATTTTGTGGGAATGTACAAGCCGGAAGAACGCAGCGCCGCCGCTTTACAGCAAAAAGCCGTGAAAAAATCTCACCGTGGACTAAAAGTTGACAAGCTTCTCTCCCCGGCATATAATGTCCACCAGGTCATAAGGCGGCTTAAAAAGTCGCATATCGCATATATTGAGGAGAAAAACCTATGAATATGGAATTTGTGCGCAAGCTCACCATCCCCGCCGAGGTCAAGGAGATGTACCCCCTCACCGGCGAGATGGCAAGATGCTTTGAACAGCGGGATATACAGCTGAAGAAGATACTCTCCGGCAGGGATGACAGGCTCCTGCTTATAATAGGCCCCTGCTCCGCCGATAATCCCGACAGCGTCATGGACTATATGGAGAGGCTGCGGAAGGTACAGGAGGAAGTGGAGGAGAAGATATTCATCGTCCCCCGCTGCTACACAAACAAGCCCCGTACTACCGGCAAGGGCTACAAGGGCATGCTCCATCAGCCCGACCCGGGCCACAAGCCGGACATGTTCAAGGGCCTCATTGCCATCCGGGAGATGCACATGCGGGTGGTGCGGGAGACCGGCTTCACCTGTGCCGACGAGATGCTGTACACCGAGAACTATAAATACCTGGATGATATCCTGGGCTATGTGGCCGTGGGCGCCCGCTCTGTGGAGAATCAGCAGCACCGCCTCACCTCCAGCGGCATTGAGGTCCCCGTGGGCATGAAGAACCCCACCTCCGGAGATCTGTCGGTGATGATGAACGCCATCACCGCCGCCCAGGATAAGCACACCTTCATATACCGGGGCTGGGAGGTCCACTCCCAGGGCAATCCCTATGCCCACGCTATTTTGAGGGGCTATGTGAACAAGCAGGGCCACAGCCACCCCAACTACCACTATGAGGATATACTCCTGGTCAGTCAGCTCTACGAGCAGAACCCGGAGCTCACAAACCCCGCCGTCATCATCGACTGCAACCACTCCAACTCCGGCAAGCAGCCTTTTGAGCAGATACGCATCGCCAAGGAGATAGTGGTCAATCGCAAGCTCAATGCCCGGGTGGGCAAGCTGGTAAAGGGCCTGATGATAGAGAGCTATATAGAGGACGGGGCCCAGAGCGTGGGCGGGGGCTGCTACGGCAAGTCCATCACCGACGCCTGCCTGGGCTGGGACAAGAGCAGCCGCCTCATCTACGAGCTGGCGGAGATGCTGTAATTTTTAACCCAAATATGATATGCAAAAAGGGTATCGCAGAAATGCGATACCCTTTTTAATATGCAGAAGTTCCGTGACGGTCAGTCCTCACCGGCCTCCGGCTCTGTGGGAAGGGCAATGGTGGCCAGGTCCACCTGGTGATCCAGGATGCGGCTGATATGTATCCTCATGCCCTTTATATTCAGGTCTATGTCCTGCTCCCCGTTGTCGGGGATAGTGCCCAGGGCGTCAAAGACAAAGCCGGTGAAGGTGTCGTAGTCCTCGGAGCAGAGCTCCAGGCCCGTAGCCTCGTGGATGTCCTTTAAGGGCACATTGCCTACCAGCTTCCAGACCCCGGCGCCCAGCTTCTCGATATAGGGCTCGGGGTCGCCCGGGTCGTCCGGCTCCTCCCCCAGGTCGCCCACCAGCTCTTCTATGAGGTCATATATGGTTATTATACCCACCATGCCGCCATATTCGTCCATGACTACCGCCATGGTGTTCCGTGTCTTCTTCATGTTGCGAAACAGCAGGTCCGCCTTTACGGTCTCGGGCACAAAATAGGCGGGATGGACGGCAGAGGAAAGCACACTGTCTCTGGTCCGGTCTTCAAGGCGGAAGTAGTCCTTGGCATTGAGTATGCCCACCACTTTATCCGGGGAGCCGTCGCAGACGGGGTAGAGGGTGTGGCGGCTGTCATGTATGGTCTTTTCCCAGACCCGGTCGCTGTCCTCCAGCCAGAGGATGACCACGTCGGTGCGGTGGGTGGAGATATTGCCCACCATGATGTCGTTGAATTCAAAGACGTTCTGGATGAATTCCTTCTCCTGGTGGTCTATGGTGCCCTTTTCACTGCCGGCGTCCACCATCATCCGTATCTCCTCCTCGCTGACCTGGTCCTCAGCCTCGTTGGGGTCTATGCCGCACAGGCGCAAAACCAGATTGGTGGACACGCTGAGCAGCCACACCAGGGGCTTAAAGGCCACGGAGATGCCGCTGACTATGCCGGAAATGCCCATGGCTATCTGCTCGCTGCGCTTCATCGCTATGCGCTTTGGCACCAGCTCGCCGAAAATAAGGGTGACATAGGAGAGAATGAGGGTGATAAGTACTACCGCAATAACGTCCAGAGTTGAGCGGGGGATATTAATGCCCAGGCCCAGGGCCAGCTCTACCAGGGGATCGGAGAAATTGTCGGCGGCAAAGGCGCTGCCCAGAAAGCCGGAGAGGGTTATGGCCACCTGGATAGTGGCGAGAAACTTGGCCGGCTCCCGGGTGAGGCGGAAGAGCCGCCCGGCCCGTTTATTGCCCTGCTGGGCCATGCGCTCCAGTTTCGCCTCGTTCACAGTCAGCACGGCTATTTCGGCGCTGGCAAAAACGGCGTTGAGAGCTATAAGGACGATTTGAACAAACAGTAGAAATGCTATGGATGAACCCATATTCTGCTAAACCTCTTTCAAAAAACTTGTTTTCTCCTGCCCGGGGAAGGACAGAAGATATAAAAAAACACAGCCCACAGCCCGCGACACATCCTGAGCTGCCGCGAGTGATAGCCTGCCTATTCCAAAAGATATATGATTACGGTATTGCTCTTACTGCCGGGGTCACTGTCGCCGCTGTCCATTATAAGAGACCGGCCTCCTTTTTTGAAAATGTAGTGATGAAAAGTATAGACTATAGGTCTGCCCTTGTCAACAGGGGAATGGGGGCGGAACCGGGGAAAGAACGTTAAGATACGGTTAAAAAACTTGACTTTTGCCGCCTGTGTGCTACAATGGCAGAGTACCTGGGGTACTTCGTTTGATACATTATCGTCAACAAGTGTATGCTTGTTGGCTTTTTTTATCCTGTATATCTTTAATATTTGTGCGTTTTTGTATACAATACCGGGAGGAAAAAATGAACGGGAATGAAAATCAGCAGGGGAATAACGCCTTTCTGTCCGGGCCTATACTGCCGCCCCTTATACGCTTTGCACTGCCTCTGATGCTCTCTCTGCTTCTCCAGGCTCTGTACGGCGGGGTTGACCTGGCGGTGGTTGGCCACTATTCCCCAACAGCCAGCGTTTCCGCCGTTGCCACCGGCAGCCAGGCCATGCAAGTGCTCACCGGGCTCATAAGCGGCCTTACCATGGGAGTTACGGTGCTGGTGGGCAAGGCCATAGGTGCCGGGGACAGAAAGGCGGCGGGGGAAGTAGTGGCCGGACAGATTCGGCTTTTTGCTCTGGTTGCCGTCCTGCTCACCGGGGTAATGCTGGTCTTTGCCCCTCAGGCGGCAAAGCTGCTGAACGTACCGGAGGAGGCCGTGCCGGAGACTGTCAGGTACATCCGCATCTGCTCCGGGGGCATTGTCTTCATTACCGCTTACAACGGCATCAGCGGCATTTTCCGGGGCATCGGCAATTCCCGCTCCCCCTTCATCTTCGTATCCATAGCCTGCCTGGTGAATGTGGTGCTGGATATACTCTTTGTAGGGGGCTTCAATATGGCCGCCTCAGGGGCCGCCCTGGCCACTGTGCTGGCCCAGGGAGTGAGCGTTCTGTTTTCCCTGAACTATATGCGCCGCCATCCTCTGCCTTTCTCTGTAAAGGAGAATTTCAGCAGGGGCGGCGGAAGCGTGCCGGGCATACTCCGGGTTGGGGCGCCCATAGCGCTTCAGGACTTTCTCACCAGCCTTTCCTTCCTGATAATTACCGGCATCGTGAACACCCTGGGACTTATCGCCTCTGCCGGAGTTGGCATAGCGGAAAAGCTTTTTGCTTTTTTGTCCATAGTGCCCATGGCCTTCATGTCCGCCCTGTCCGGCTTTGTGGCCCAGAACATGGGGGCAGGGAACCGGCAGCGGGCGGACCGTTCCCTCTACCTGGCCTCTCTTATCTCCTTTGTCTTTGGCACGGGAATGTTCCTGCTCACCTTCTTCGGCGGGAGCTTCCTGGCATCTATATTTGAAAACGACCCCCAGGTCATCCAGGCCACGGCGGAGTATCTCCGGGGCAGCGGAATAGAGTATGTGATATGCTCGGTGGTATTTTGCTTTTTGGGCTACTTCAACGGCCGGGAACACACTGCCTTTGTCATGGCTCAGGGCCTGGCCTCCTCCTTTTTGGTGCGCATACCCCTGTCCTATTACCTCAGCCGCCTGCCGGATACCGGAATGTTTCTCATAAGTCTGGCGGTGCCCATCTCGGCTCTGGTGAATTTCGCTTTGTGCCTGGGATATCTGCTGATTCTGAAGCGGCGGGAGAGAGCCCGGCTTTTGGATATGTAAAAAAGTTTACATTCCGAAGAGGGTCTGATAGCCTTTACAAGCTTCCATTTTAAGGCGATATATAATATAATCACAATATACCCAGGAAAACAAAAACGGAAAGGAAAGGTGATTTCCATGGCTGCCTTACACTATGACGCCGTTGTCATCGGCGCCGGAAACGGCGGGCTTGCGGCGGCGCTGACCCTGGCAAACGCAGGCAAGAAAGTGCTGCTGGCGGAGAAGCACAATCTCCCCGGCGGTTTTGCCACCAGCTTTATCCGGGGGCGTTTCGAGTTTGAGGCCTCCCTCCACGAGCTCTGCGACTTCGGAACTCCCGGCAACAGCGGCAACCTCTATGCCCTCTTTGAGGAGCTGGGGGTGCTGGACAAGCTGGAGTTCGTAACCGTGCCGGAGGCCTTCCGCACCATCACCCTGAAGACCGGGGAGGACTACACCATGCCTTTCGGCGTGAAAGAGTTCACCGACAAGATGGAGAGCTACGTCCCCGGCAGCCGCAAGTCGGTGGAGACCTTCTTTGCCCTGGCCGATGAGACCCGCCGGGCTATGGCCTACCTCACCAAGATGAGGGGCAACCCCGACACGGCGGTGCTGAAAAGCGAATATCCCAACTTCATGCGCACTGCGGCCTATCCCGTGGAAACGGTACTCAAGGCCATAAAGATGCCCAGAAAGGCCCAGGATATCCTGAATGTCTATTGGTCCTACCTGGGCGCCCCGGAAGATCAGCTCAGCTTCCTTCATTATGCCCTGATGGTAAACCTCTATATAAGCCTGGGGGCCCAGATACCCAAGACACGCTCCCACGGCATTAGCTGTGCCTTGGCCGACACCATACTGGAAAAGGGCGGGGAGATCTGGTACAACAGCGAGGCGGAGCACATCATCACCAAGGACGGCAAGGTGGCCGGCGTGCGCTTTGCCGACGGCAAGGAAGTGGAGACCTCCCACGTCATCAGCAACGCCTCTCCCCACAAGGTCTACGGCTATATGGTGGACAAGGACTGCATACCCCCTGAGGAGCTGAAGCTGGCCAATGCCCGTACCCTGGCGGGCCGGGGCCTGTCCATGTTCCTGGGGCTGAACAAGTCCCCCCAGGAGCTGGGCCTTACGGACTACAGCTATTTTATCTACAACAGCCTGGACACCAAGGCGGAGTTTGAAGCCATGAAGACTCTGGACAATCCTGCTCAGGTCACGGTCTGCCTGAATAACGGGCTGCCCGGCTGCTCCCCGGAGGGCACCAGCATACTCTATTTCACCTCTCTGTATTTCTCCGACTGCTTCTGTGAGGCGGCCACTGAGGAGAACTACTTCGATCTGAAGGAGAAGGTGGCAAATCAGATGATAGACGCTTTTGAGAAAGCCACCAGAGCAAAGATAAGAGATGCCATAGAGGAGATAGAGATAGGTACTCCCGTCACCTACGCCCACTATACCGGCTCGCCTCAGGGAGCCATATACGGCTATCTGCTCTCCGGCCTTGACAACATGATGCCCCGGGTCATGTCCATGTACAATGAAAAGCATCTGCCCGGACTGCACTTCTGCGGCGGCCACGCCATGAGGGGCTCCGGCTATAACTCGTCCTATCTGTCGGGAAATCTGGCCGCCAAGTTCACCCTTGGGGACATGAAAAAGGAGGTAGAGTGAGATGAATGTGAAGGTAAGTCTTATCGGCGTCTTTGATATGCTGAAGTTCAGAGACCTGAAGAAAAACCGGGCGGAGATGATAGCCTCCGCTGCCGCAGCGCCTCTGCCTCCCACAGACAGAGCCAATGTACTGGCAAGACGGCTGCACCCCAAGGTGCAGCAGCTGAAAATCGCTGAGATAGTCCAGGAGACCCATGACGCAAAAAGCTTCATCCTGGTACCGGATACCGATAAGGGCACCCAGGAGCTGGCTCCTTTTAAGGCGGGCAGCTATATAAATATCAGAACGGAACTGGCCGGTTCCGTGGCCCGGCGTACCTACTCCCTGTCCTCCAGTCCCAAGGAGGCGCTGGAAGGAAAGTACCGCGTCACCGTTAAGCTGAAAGAGGGCGGCTTCATGTCTGCCTGGCTCCACAACGAGGCAAAGGTGGGGGACAGCCTTCTGGCCACCGAGCCCGGCGGCTTCATCACCCATTCGTCTATAAGAGACTGCCGCCGGGTGGTGGGTCTGGCGGGAGGCAGCGGCATCACCCCCTTCATGTCCATGGCAAAGGCTATTCAGGAGGGCAGCGAGGACTTTGAGCTGATACTGCTCTACGGCGCAAGGACGGAGGCCGACCTGGTGTTCAAGGCAGACTTCAACGCCATTGCTGCAGCCTGCCCCAAGGTGAAGGTGGTCTATGTCCTCAGCGAGGAGACAAAGCCCGGTTTTGAACAGGGCTTCCTGTCCCCGGAGCTCATAAGAAAATACGCAGGGGAGGAGCCCTTCTCCATCTATGTGGTGGGCCCCGGCGCCATGTGCGACTATCTGGACAAGGAGCTGCCAAAGCTGAACCTGGAGAGAAAGTTCATACGCATGGAGCGCACCGAGGATGTGTACGACGCCGGCAAGCCGGTGGACTACACTCTCACCGTCCGCTACCGGGACGAGGTATTCACCATGCCCGCCCGCAGTGACGAGACGGTGCTCACCGCTTTTGAACGCGCCGGTCTGGCTGTGAACAACAAGTGCCGGGTGGGTTACTGCGGCTTCTGCCGCAGCCGTCTCATCAAGGGCGAATACCACGCCAACCGTTATGAAAAGCTGCGCCTGGCGGATAAGCAGTTCCATTATTTCCACCCCTGCTGCTCCTATCCCATGTCCGATATGGAGATAGAGGTCTACAGCCGCTGAGCCAAGCTGCCTTTGAAATCCAAAATGAAGGAATAAATACTAAGAGGCCGGAGCCCTGGAAACAGGCGCCCGGCCTCGATTTTACTACAGCCCCGGCGGAAGCTTGCCGCTCGCCGGGGCTCTTTTTGCCGGCCTGGCATGGGAAAAACGGCTGATTTCTGGGGGGGATTTAGTTTTCTTAACGGATAAAAATAATTTTTTACAGTATATTTATACTCTTTCGACTGCACAAATGCCTGAGATAATATCTGCAACTTACATTAAAAACAAAGAAATTTAAAACTTTTCTCGAAGGATTATCTGGAAAATATAAACAAATACAGGCTTTTACGCCAATTAAGACATGTTGTGCAAAAACCTGCCGTATAGTATAATTAATAAAAAATAGCGCTGATGTGCAGCGGTAAGGAAAGGCGGAATGTCATTGATAGAATTTATCAAGGTATCAAAGAGTTATAAGCAAAACATGGTCATTCAAAATATGGATCTGACCATAAACAAGGGAGAACTGGTGGTGCTCATTGGGCCGTCCGGCTGCGGAAAGACCACTACCCTGAAAATGATCAACAGGCTTATACAGCCAAGTTCCGGTAAGATACTCATCGACGGCGTAAACATCATGGATCAGGACGTGATCAGCCTGAGGAGGAACATAGGATATGTTATTCAGCAGACCGGGCTTTTCCCTCATATGACCGTAGAGGAAAACATACAGGTTGTGCCTAAGCTGAAAAAAATGTCTCCTGAGGAGATAAAGAGCAGAACCCTGGCCATGATGGAGATGGTAGGGATGGACCCGGAGGAGTTCCTGTACCGCTATCCTATACAGCTCTCCGGAGGACAGCAGCAGAGGATAGGCGTGGCCCGAGCCTTTGCCACCGACCCCAACATCATCCTGATGGATGAGCCCTTCTCCGCCCTGGACCCAATAACCAGGTCCCAGCTTCAGGACGAGCTTGTAGAGCTGCAGAGCAAGCTGCATAAGACCATAGTCTTTGTCACCCATGACATGGACGAGGCCATAAAGATTGCCGACCGTATCTGTATACTAAACGGAGGGAAGATACTTCAATATGCCACTCCGGAGGAGATACTGAAGAACCCGGCACACGGATTTGTCAGCGACTTCGTGGGACGCAACCGGATATGGAACAGCCCGGAGCTGATAAAGGCGGAGGATATACTGATACCCGACCCGGTTACCACTGCCGGAGGCCATACTCTGCTTCAGGCCATAGAGGTGATGCGCCAGAACAAGGTGGACAGCCTTCTGGTAGTGAACTCCAAACGCCAGCTCAAAGGTATAATAACCGCCCGCATGATAAGGCAGGCCCAGGACAGAAACGCCCTGGTGCGGGATACCATGATAAGCGACTGCGTCACGGTTTGCCGGGGCGATTCCATAGTGAATCTGCTTCGTACACTCAAGGACAACCAGCTGTCTGCCATACCCGTGGTGGGCCCGGATAACGAACTGGCAGGGCTTATCACCAACAGCAGCCTGGTCACCACTCTGGGTGCCAGATTCATTGAAAGCTGAAAGGGGGCGGCAGAGTGAATTTTTTTGAATACGTCATATACCGCCAGGACCAGATACTTCAGGCCTTGGCGGAGCATGTGGAGCTGACGCTGCTGGCCGTGGCCTGCGCAGTGGTAATCGGCGTCCCGCTGGGGCTGCTCATAGCCAGCGTCAAACATCTGAATAAAGCGGTTATCGGCATAGCCAACGTGGTGCAGGCGGTTCCCAGCCTCGCCTTCTTCGGCTTTCTCATCCCCCTTCTGGGTATAGGCAGTCTTCCAACGATCTTCATTGTGGTACTGTATGCACTGCTGCCGATATTGAAAAATACATATACCGGGCTCAAGGGCATCAGTGCCGACGTACTTGAGGCAGCCAAGGGCATGGGCATGACAAAGCTCCAGGTCCTGTGGCAGGTGCGCTTTCCGCTGGCCCTGCCGGTCATTATGGCAGGTATACGTATTGCCTCGGTAAATGCTGTGGGCCTGGTGACCATTGCAGCCTTTGTGGGCGCCGGAGGTCTGGGCTATCTGATATACTCCGGCATACAGACTTTGAACAATAACCTCATTCTCGCCGGAGCAATACCGTCCTGCATACTGGCCCTGCTCATGGACTTCCTTGTGGGCCGTGTGGAGAGGCTGGTCACTCCTGTGAGCTTCCGCCTGGGCAGCGTCAGGCTGGATAAGAACACCAACGCCCGTATGCGCCGCAGCCGGCGGATGGCCTTTGCAGCCATTGCCCTGGTGCTGGCAGTATCCTTGGGGGCCATGGCCGTCAATGCCTTCAGCAGAGAGGAGAAGGTCATCAGCGTGGGTTCCAAAAACTACACCGAGCAGCAGGTCTTGGGCTATATGGTCTCCGACTTGATTGAAGGCAATACCGACATCAAAGTGGACAGACGCATCAATCTTGGCGGCACCCAGATCTGCTTTGAGGCCATCAAAAGCGGAGATATAGATTTGTACATTGATTATACCGGCACTGCCTTTGTGAGCATGCTCAACAACGAGGCTGTGTCCGACCGTGAATATGTGTATCAGACTGTAAGAGAGCAGATGGCTGAGCAGTTTGATATTGCCGTGCTGCGAGAGCTGAATTTCAATAACACCTATGTGCTTGCCATGATGCCGGATGTTATGGAAGAATATGGCATAGAGTGCATAAGCGACCTGAAGGGTCTGGGGGACGAGCTGATGTTCTCCCCGACGCCGGAGTTTTCCAACCGGGAGGACGGATGGCTGGGCCTGGAAAAGGCCTACGGCCTGAGCTTTTCCGATATAAGAGTGCTGGACGGGGGCATGCGCTACTCCGCCATAACGAATTATGAGACGGATATCATAACCGCTTTTTCTACCGACGGGCTTTTGAAGACCTATGAACTGGGCACCCTGGTGGATGACCAGAGCTTTTTCGTACCCTACTATGCGGTGCCTCTAATCCGCCAGGATACTCTGGATAAATACCCGGAGCTGCAGCCGGTGTTGGAGCTGCTGTGCGGTGTACTGTCTGACGAGGTGATGCGGGAGCTGAATTACCAGGTGGACAGCCTGGGGAGGAACCCGGCTGAAGTTGCAAAGGAATTTCTGATAGAGCAGGGCCTGATTGAGAGCTGAAAAGGGCTCCCCAGCAAAGAAAAAACAATATTTCCCAGGAGCTGTGGTACAATAGTTCCTGGGAATTTTTTATGAAATGTAATCCGGAAGGCCGAAACCGCAACTATACAGATGAGAGCGCTCACAGGAGGTTAATATGGACGACAGTAAAATTATAGAACTGTATTGGCTGCGGGATCAGGAGGCCATTGCCCAGACGGATATGAAATACGGCAGGCTGTGCCGAAGCATAAGCCTGAACATAGTCTCCGACTTCAGAGACAGCGAAGAGTGTGTGGAGGACACATATATGGCCGCCTGGAACAGCATGCCGCCTCAGCGGCCACGGCATTTGAACGCCTGGCTGGCCGCCGTGGTAAGAAAGCTGAGCCTTATGCGGCTGAGAAGCAGCTATGCAAAGAAAAAGGGCGGAGGCACCATAGACCTGGTGTTTGAGGAACTGGGGGACACTTTTGCCTCAGACTTTTCAGTGGAGAGAGAATATGAGGGAAAGGAGCTGGCGGAGTCCATAGCCGGTTTTTTACCGAAACTTTCTCAGGACGACAGGAGAATATTCCTGTGCCGCTACTGGCTCTTTGCGCCTGTGGAGGACATAGCCCGGCGCTTGGGCTGCTCAAAGAACAGGGTGGCTGCCTCCCTTTTCCGCAGTCGTCAAAAACTGCGTAAGTATCTTATGGAGGAGGGACTTATATGAGCAGCTTTGATTTTCTTATGGCCTTGAATGAGGCTGATAAAGAGGAAGTCCGGAAGGCTATTGAACTAATGTATCCCGAAAGTCAAAAGAGCCATGACCGACCCGGCAGGAAAAAACTGGGCAGGACGCTGCTGATAGCTGCGGTGATTGTCTCGATCTTTGCGGCTTTGTGCGTGGGGGCCTATGCTTTGAACATCTTCGGCATCAGGGAGCTGCTGCTGCCGGGGGGCTATGTGGAGCGGTATCAGGAGGGAGCGGTGCTTGTGGATACCCAGGCCCTGTCCATCCAGGGAATAGAGAGCAGCCGGGAGTTCATGGCCTATAAGGAGTTCAAGAGCTTCTACGATGACTACCAGACCAATGATTATTACGGCGACCGGGTGCCCCAGGAGCAGGACGAGGAGATGGAAAAATACGGTCAGGTCTATTTCTGTTATACCCGCACCCTGATGGACAAGCTGCTGGAGATTGCGGACAAATACGGCCTGAAGCTGAGGGAGAGCCGCTATGACAATGATGGCTTGGCCAGACTCAGCGCCTATACGGGAGTAGAGCATATCCTTGAGCTGGAAGGCTATGATGGAGAGCGGGCCTCATTTATTGCCTACAACGACGGCAGCTTCCGCCTGCAAAACCACATGAGCTTAGGCCAGGACCGGGGAATCATAGATACGGATCTGTGGCGAAATGTGAAGGGCTATTTTGCTCAGGGCAATCTGGAATTTGACCCGGAAAAGCAGCTTAAGGAGCGGATATACACCACGGCCCAGGGCCTGGACATCCTTATAGTGGATGACGGAGAAGGTTCCGCCGCCCTGTTTTACGACGGGCCCGCCGCTTTCGTGGCCATGGGACTGTACTCTTTTGACGAGCAGCTGACAGAAGAAAAGCTGGAGGAAATTGCCGAAGGGATAAACTTCCTTGGTCTGGGAGCTGAGTCCCAGGTGGATGAGGAAGCCAAACAGCCCCGCCCCACGCCTCCGCCTCCCACCGGCGGGGAAATGCAGGAGCGGAGAAACAACATGGCAGCCGGAACCGTGGGCCTGGGGGAGAGCTTCTGGGGCAACCCATACAGCCATACAAATTCAAAACTGGAAATAACTGTAGAGGAGCTGAGCCTGTCGGACAATATCTGTGACACCGGATGGGAACCGGAGCAGTTTCTGGAATACAGCGTGGTGAGCAGAAAAGAGAACGGAACCTGGGAGAGCATTTCCTATCCAGACTATTTTGACCGGGACAGCGGGGAGCTCATAGACGGAGTCCGGCTGCTGACGGTGAAAATAAGAGTGACAAACCGGCATGATGGAAATATTGACACAGGCGTGGGTACCAACCTGTTTGCAAACTGCCAGCTCTACCTTATAAATGCCGGAAAGATAATAGGGGACGAGGATGGGGCGTATAAGGATAATATAGCCTATTCCGGCCCCTGGGGCGGCGGACAGTATACTCTGGTGGAGCTTTTGCCGGGGGAGACGCTGAGCTATTCTTTGGGCTATGCCATAGATGACGCCTTTCCGCTGGAGGAGGCCTGGCTTGCCACTGTACCCCAGGGCATACCCGGGGCTTACATTCCCGTCAGTTTGGCAGAAGTAAAATAAAATTTTAGAACACAAAAATCCCCGGACGCTCTGAACCGCGCCAGATTGTGCGGACAGCACAAAAAAGCCCCTGGTGCAGGAATATTGAGTTCTAGGAGGAGAGGCGTCGCGCAAGCGGGGCCTCTCCAGTCTTTAGCTGGATGCGCTCATGATTGTAAAAGCAGATATA
>CALWYF010000026.1 GCA_944385705.1 uncultured Oscillospiraceae bacterium
AGCCTGTGCCCTGGCCGTCGCCATAGTCATTGCCGGTATAGTAGGCTTCGTCAAAATGGGCAATGCGCTCATTTATTGCGGCAGCCACATCATCCCCGCCTTCTATATATACCACAGGTGTATCATAGGAGAAAGTCAGTATCAGCTCCGTGCCGTTCTGCGGGTCATAGTCCTGCTGAACGGTACGCTTTACGTTCACGGTCACAGTCCCGGCAGTCTCCTGCGCCGGCTCCGGCGTGGGTTCCACCGTAGGACTGGGACTGGGGCTCTGCTCCGCCGTCTCCGGGGTCACCGTGGGCAGGGGCGGCAGTTCCACATTGCTCAGCTGCTCGCATCCGGCAAGGCCAATTATCATGACTCCTGCCAGCAACAGAGAAAATATCTTTTTCATCTTCACATCGTCCTTTCTTCAATAAACGACTGTCAATTTTAAGTGACGGCTAATTGACGTATGCAATAGGCAAATTGTTCCATTAGTCTATGGGGTCAAAGGGTATATTCAAGGCCATTGAAGAATTGGTATAACGCTTATCCTCCGTGACTTCTTTTATTATCTCTATCTCCGGCGGAAAATCCACCTCCTGAGCTTCATCCTCCAGCTCTATCTCCATGAGAGCCCGGTCGTGCCAGAAGGGAAACAGATCTATCTCAAAGCACTGGCCCTTGTACATGAGCACATATCTGCGCTTCTCTATGGGCCTGCGCTCAGGGTCGGCCTGCAGAAGAAGCTCCCTGTATTCCTCCTCGCTTATCTCCCGCTCATATTCTTCCCGTCTCATCGCACTTATATGTCGCTTTTCCGTGTGAGTATATACGGTTCCGTTTTTACCGCTGCGCTTCCGTACCCGACCGCTCAGTCCCTTCTCTCTTTTAACAAGATAGGTCTGCAATATATCTGTGCCCTCAGCTTTGGTCTCGAGCCATTCGGCGCCGGGTCGGCGGATAAGAAATTTGCGCTCTATCTCCAGGCAATCCTTAGTCATTTTCCCTTCCTTCCCGTTTTCAATGTCGATTTGGTCTAATTATATGTTGCATAAAAACAAAAATCAAGACCAAGCTGTTTTGTACATATGTTACTAAATTGTTTATTGCTAAGATTTCCCCTTTGTTGTATACTTAACATACCGTATTTGAGGCCTAAATCAGAAATCTTCTATGCTTTACAGGAGGAACACCTATGGCAAACAGACCTAACATACTCAAGCTTGCCACCAAGATCAGCCTTGAAAGTATGACCTACACCGGCATTACTTACAAGGACAGCGAGTACCGCATTCTTGCCCCCATTGTGGATGACGATATGTGCGATGTCATGATGCACATGCGCCTGGAAACTAACCGTTCCGCTGCAGAGATTGCCCGGCGCTGCAAGAAGGATATAAATTTTGTACAGCAGCAGCTGGATAAGCTGGTAGTTACAGGCATCGTCAGAACCCGCACCGTAAACGGGGAGCTGTGCTATTACTACCCCATATGGGTGCCGGGCATAATGGAAGGCATACTCTCCAACCGGGAGCAGTGCGACAGGTATCCTGACCTGGGCCGCTGTTTTGAGGAGTATACCCGTAAGCGCCTTGAGGTCCTTGTGCCCACCCTTAACTCCGGCAAGCAGGGTATGAGCTTCATGCGCGTCATGCCTGTCATGAGCGCCGTTGAAAACAACTCCCGTACCGCCTCCTATGACGAGATAGCCACCCTCATCGAGAATGCCACCGCAATATCCGTTGGTCCCTGTTCCTGCCGCCGTTCCCGCCGCCTCATGGGCGAGGGCTGCGGTCATCTGGAAGAGGATATGTGCATGTATCTCAATGACAATGCAATAAACTTCTCCAAGGTTGGCGCTCACCGCCTTGTCAGCAAGGAAGAAGCTTATGAGATACTCAAGCGCGCTGAGGATAACGGACTTGTCCATGAAATAAACCAGACCGACGGTTTTGAAGGCACCACTGCCATATGCAACTGCTGCGGCTGTTCCTGCTTTGCCCTGCGTATAGCCGAGATGTTCCGTTCCAAGAACGCCATCCGCTCCAACTTTGTGGCAAGAGTGGACAAGGAGAAGTGCGTGGCCTGCGGCCAGTGTGTTGAAAACTGCCAGACCAACGCCCTGAGGCTGGGCCAGAAGACCTGTGTCAACAACCCCCACATCTCCGACGCCTACGATTCCGACCGGGCCATTCCCTGGGACCGGAAGAGCTACAATGTGGATTACCGCACCAACCGCAGCGACGTCATGGAAAGCGGCACCTCCCCCTGCAAGGCCGTCTGCCCCGCTCATATCCCCGTTCAGGGCTACATAAAGCTGGCCTCCGAGGGCCGCTACACCGAGGCTCTGGAGCTTATAAAGAAGGAGAACCCCTTCCCCGCCGTCTGCGGCCGCATCTGCAACAAGGCCTGCGAAGAGGCCTGCTCCCGGGGCATAGTTGACTCCTCCGTCGCCATTGACGATATCAAGAAGTTTATTGCGGAAAAGGATCTTCATGCCGAAACCCGCTTTGTTCCCAAGATGCTCAACCAGACCGGCCAGCCCTATCCTGAGAAGATAGCCGTTATCGGCGCCGGCCCCGCCGGCCTCAGCTGTGCCTACTATCTGGCCATCAAGGGCTATACCGTGACCGTCTTTGAAAAGGAGCAGATGCTGGGCGGTATGCTCACCATGGGCATTCCCTCCTTCCGTCTGGACAAAGCCGTAGTCAACGCCGAGATAGATATTCTCCGTGAGCTGGGCGTCCAGTTCAAGACCGGCGTTGAAGTGGGCAAGGACATTACCCTTGACCAGCTGAGAAGCGAGGGCTTCAAGGCCTTCTATCTGGGCATCGGCGCTTCCAAGGGCAGCAGCCTGAACTGCCCCGGTGAGGAGCTCCCCGGCGTGTATACCGGTATTGACTTCCTGCGCCGTGTGAACCTGGGCGAGAAGCCCGAGATCGGCAGCGACGTTGCAGTCATCGGCGGCGGCAACGTGGCCATAGACGTAGCCCGCTCCGCCGTACGTCTTGGTGCCGAGAACGTCACCATCATCTATCGCCGTGGCCGGGACGAGATGCCCGCCGCCGATGATGAGATAGCCGAGGCCGAGGAAGAAGGCGTTAAGTTCCGCTTCCTCTCTTCCCCCGTGGAAGTGCTTGGCGACGGCAAGTGCGAGAGCCTGAAGCTGGAGATCATGGAGCTGGGCGAGGCCGACGCCAAGGGCCGCCGCAAGGCCGTGGGCACCGGCAAGTACGAGACTATTCCTGTCACCGCCGTTATCTCCGCCATCGGCCAGAAGATAGATCTCAGCGGCATTGCCGACTTTGAGACCGACAAGAAGGGCAATGTGGTCGTCAAGCTGCCCAGCTACCAGACCTCCGTTGAGGATGTCTTTGCCGGCGGCGACGTTGTCACCGGCCCCAAGTTCGCTATCGATGCCATTGCAGCCGGCAAGGAAGCCTCCATCTCCATCCACCGCTATGTACACCCCGGCCAGAGCCAGACCATAGGACGTGACAACCGGGATTACAAGTCTCTGGATGCCAGCACCATTGCCATCTCCATCGGCAGCTTTGACACCGCCCCCCGGCAGAAGGCCGCTTCCGGCAGCATCCAGGAGGCCAAGAAGACCTTCAAGGATCTGCGGGGCACTCTCACCGAAGAGCAGATGAAGAAGGAAGCAAGCCGCTGCCTGGGCTGCGGCTGCGTGGTCATAGACGAAGACCTGTGCGTAGGCTGCGGCATCTGCACCACCAAGTGCAAGTTCGACGCCATCCATCTGGAGAAGACCATCGACAATGTGGGCACTACCTATTACCGCACCCTGCTCACCGCCGCCACCAATGCCCCCAAGGCCATCGGACGTCTTGCCAGGAAGAAACTGGTTAGAAAATAAGGAGCAGCACATATGCACGAAATTGGCATAGTCAGGAGCATGTGCAAAACCGTGCTGGACTACGCAAAGGAGAACAACGTCCAAAAGATAAGTGAAATCGTATGCCAGGTGGGCGAGCTGTCTCTGGTGATTCCCCAATACGTGGAGGAAGTTTATCCCATCGTTGTGAAAGGTACGGAGCTGGAAGACACCAAGCTTATTCTGGAAACCGTGCCCGGCCTTGCCGAATGCAACGAGTGTGACGAGATATTCAACGTCATAGAGTATGAGGGCTACTGCCCCAACTGCGGCAGCTTTGACAAAGACGTGCTCTCCGGTCAGGAGTTCAACATCAAGGAAATACACGTACCCTGAAAACCTATACAAGAAAAAAGGTTCCGGCTCAGGCCGGAACCTTTTTATATTCTTTTGAGCTTTTTAACACGCTCAGATATTCAATGCAGTGCAGACTTTCTTTAAAGTCATTCGATAAATGAGCCAGGTAAGCAGGGACATGGCCGCCACCACCAACAGGCACACGCCCATTCCCGCAATTTCCGTGACTGTCAGGCGGTTGTCGTTAAAATACATAATCATGGCATAAAAGGCATAGATGAGTCCGGTGCCGGTGATGGCCGGCACTGAGAACACCTTTGATATCTGACTGCGCACAGAGCGGAACAGATACTCCCTGGATGCGCCCAGCTTCCTTATGTCCTCATACACCTGCCGGTTATTCAAAGCTATGGTCATGCAGCGGGTATAAGCTATCACATAAACCGCCGAAAAACACACGATGGCAATAAAGATGAACAGCATTAAAAATACCGCTGTGGTGCGCACAAAGTCCGCCTCGTCCAGCACTCGGAACTGAGGCATATACTTCCAGTAGAATCTGAAGTCGGAGCTGTCCCGCTGGTCATAGTCCGGGGCATACATGTCCATGAAATACGCTCCGGTTTCACTCACTTCCCGGTCCCGGACCACAGGGTCCCAGGAGTCGTACTGCTCTACCTCCGGCCCTGAGGCATCCACAATGGCGTTGAACAGCGCCTTTGCAAAGTCATAGGTTTCGTCGCAGTCTTCCACGTTGAAGAAGACCATGGTCTCCCGCCAGTCGTCGGGCAGGCCCTGAGCCATTTTTTCAAAGTCGGAATCGTCGCAGACATAACGGCCGAAGAGCACATCGTTTCGGAGCTCCGTGTCTGAGTTTACATAATATTTTTCCCCGGTAATATAGTTGGTCACGACCCCGGCGTTTCCGCCGAAGACACCTTGCCCGTCCCCGGTAGAATCCATTATAGCGGCAATGTGCCCGGGTTCCAGGTCTATGCTCTCCCCCGTCAAAGCTTCATAGGAGCTTTCGGACAGGAAAAGCTCGGACTGCATCTGTTCGCTGTATTTTACCTCATAGGTTGTGCCCATGGGTCCCGTAGTCTCCGCCTCGTACTCCCCGTCT
Organism: uncultured Oscillospiraceae bacterium; assembly: GCA_944385705.1. GTDB lineage: Bacteria > Bacillota > Clostridia > Oscillospirales > Oscillospiraceae > Limivicinus. Next base: position 5,298 of record CALWYF010000026.1, read on the forward strand.
ACTGCCAAGCGTATCATTGGTGCTTCTGCCCAGGAGCTAATATTCACGCCGTAATCCTCCGCCAGCCGACGTACTTCTTCCTCCCCGGGGATATCCTGGTCGTCGCGGTAGAAATAGGCATAGTCCACTGGGCGGGCCTGGTATCCAATCATGGCCCCGGTTCCCAGCATGGGAGTATAGAAGCTGGCAAAGTAGGCTCCGGCTATAAGCACTGTCATCACCAGCATATTGTTCACCGTCTGCCGTCCCTGAAACTTCATCATGCTGGTGGATATTATATTTTTATACCTGTGTTTTTTCCTGCTCCAGCCGTTGACCACGGTGTGCAGCAATATCATATAGAGTCCTGCCAGTGCGGGCAGATAGAATATGCCGGTGAGGCCCTCCGGGGGATACCAGTGCAGTCCTCTAACAAACACTACCGGGGCAATGTAGCCCAAAAAGCCACCCAGAGCCAGCATGGCTATGCCGCCCCAGCCGTACCAGCGAGGTATGTCGTGAATGGGTTCAGACTTTCGGCTCTCCTGGACCACATCAATGATGTTGGTCTTCATCACGGAGCGGCGGCCCAGGATGAAGAGGGCGGCAGTCACAAAGGCCGAAAAGGCCAGAGCCATCCCGTAGGACTGAGCGTCAAAACTCAGCGCCATCTCTTCAGTGTCCACCACGCAGAGGCGGAACAGCTGCCACAAGCCCAGAGCCAGAGGGCCGCCCAGAGCGGCTCCGGCAACGCAGGAGCCCAGGGCCATGGCTGCTAGTTCCTTCATTATCTGCCTTTTCAGCTGACTGCGTTTCGCCCCAAGGGCCAGGAATATACCCGTCTCCCGGGACTTATGGCGGAAGAATAGGCTGGCGGCGTATATGGTGAACACGGCGCAGCCGATGATCGCCAGGACGAATATCATCATCACCTGCTTGCGGGAATCTCCGCCCTCAGGCAGCACATTCAGTATGGTAGGCGAGCGCATCATGCAGGCATAGGCAGTTATCAGCAGCACCGAGAAAAAGCAGCATCCTGAGAGGAGCCCGTAATGTTTTATGCTTTTGCGGCGAAGCCGGCTGTAAACCTGAGCAAAGTTTTTCATAGTGTTCACTCCCTGCCCATCTCCCTGACGGAATCCAGCAGCTTGTCCTGAAAACTCAGCCGCTCCATGTCTCCTCGCTCCACAGTGCGCCACACCTGGCCGTCCCGAAGGATGATGGCCCTGTCGCAAAAGGAGGCTGCAAAGCTGTCATGAGTCACCATGAATATCGTGGCGCCCATGGCCCGGCGCGCCTGGAGGAAGCTGTCTATCACCGCCCGGCTGGACTTGGAGTCCAGGTTGCCGGTGGGCTCGTCGGCCAGGATCATCATGGGCCGGTTTATCAGGGCTCTGGCCACGGCGGTGCGCTGCTTTTCCCCGCCGGATATCTCCGCCGGGTACTTTTCCTCAATGGCGCTTATGCCGAATATATGGCATAGTTCCTCCGCCCTGCGTTCCGTGTCCGGGTCCACGGTACCGCCGATTATTGCGGGCAGCAGAATATTATCCCTTACGCTGAGTCCGTCCAGCAGCAGGAAATCCTGAAACACAAATCCCAGCTCCCGGTTTCTCACTGTGGCAAGCTGTTCCTCGCTGAGTCTTGCAAGCTCTGTCTTGCCCAGCATTATGCTGCCCTTGTCGGCAGGTATGTAGCAGGAGATGCAGTTTAAAAGGGTAGTCTTACCGGAACCGGAAGGACCCATCACTGCCACGAACTCCCCCTTGGCGATTTCAAAGGATACGCCCTTCAGCACTTCATAGGTGGTCTTGCCCACCTGATAGGATTTATGCAGGTCATTTACTTTAAGCATGTTTATCGCTCCCTTTCTGGCTCGATAATATAACGGCACGGGAGCGGCTGCAAACGGCCCTGTAATTTCAGGCGCCGTAGTTGTAAAGTTTGGCGGCAGATATGGGTCTCATGTAAAGTTTGGCGTCTTTGACGGCAAATTCGGTTTGACGTGGATAGCGGTATGTGGCACAATACACTCAGTAAAAGCGGGTGATTACGATGCTGAGAATAGCAATATGCGACGACAGCCAGGATGCAAGACTCAGCCTCCACGGAGCGGTGGAGCGCTCCCTGGACAGGCAGGGACAGCAGGGGGAAATCTATGAGTTTTCCTCCGGAGAGGGTCTGCTGCGCTGGATGGAGCGGCACACCGGGGAGATTGACCTGGTGTTTCTGGATATGGAGATGGGCGAGCTGGACGGAATGGAAACGGCACAAAAGCTGAGAAAAGCTTTTGAGAATCTTCACTTGGTCTTTGTGACCGCCTACTCCGACCGGGTCTTTGAAGGATACTCCGTCGGCGCTCTGGCCTATATAATGAAGCCTCCCAAGCCGCAGCAACTGGATGAGGTTATAAGCCGCTGCCTGGCTGCCCTGCGCAGGGACAGCGGCAAGGTCTTTGTCTGCCGCAGCGGCGATGTGAGCTACAGGATACAGATAAAGGACATCCTCTATTTTTACTCCGACCGGAGGCAGCTGACCTGCGTAGCCCGGCAGAGAAGCTATACCTTTTACGGCAAGCTGGATGCAGTGCAGCAGGAACTGGGCGAGGGCTTTGTGCGCATACACCAGCGTTATCTTGTGAATTCCGTTGCTGTGGATGCCATGAACGGCAGCGAGGTATCCATCGGAGATACCACTCTCCCCGTTAGCCGCTCCTGCCAGCACAGCGCCATGCTGGCCCTCACCCGCGCGTCTTTGGAGGAAAGGCCATGGTCGGAAGATTGACTGCAATTTTAATTGATGTACTGGCGCTCCTGTTGATGCTTGCCGACGGGCTTTTTGTGTATCTGCTTACATCGCCCTTTGTCACCTTCCGAAAAGGAAGATGGCCCAGGCTGGTGCTTTTACTGCTGTATTCCGGCAGCTGCGGAATGGTCATCTGGATAGGCGACCCCAACATGATATACACCATGCTGGTTTTCTTCCCCTGCTTTTTTCTTGTCACCCAAGGCCAGTTCGCCCACCGTCTCGCTCTGGCCATGATTGCTTTTTGTTACATCATGTCCGCCTGCGCCATGATAGACAGCTACGCATACATGGCCGAGGGCTATGACTATATTGTCCGCCTGCTGCGCCCGGTGGTTTTCGGCGGCATATACTTTTTCTTCAGAAAGCGTTTGCCCGGCGAGCCTGTGAGCCTCTCCTCCGGCCTGTGGAAGCTTATGCTGGGTCTGGCGGCTATGCCCTTTTTTTCCCTGGTCGCCGTGGTTGGCCTCACCTATTACCGCTATGACTCATTAGTGTATATCGTGTCTAAAAATCAGGGGCTTGCCGTGCTGCCGGCGGTGCTGTTAGGCTCTCTCTTGCTGCTGCGGGCCATAATCACCCTCACCGACTATGAGCGTTTGCAGAGTGAGAGCCGCCTCTCAGCCCTGCGGGAGATGTACTATCAGGGATTACAGCGGGATCAGAACCAGGTTCGGACTCTGCGCCACGATATGAGAAACCATATGGCAGTGCTTCAGGGTCTGCTGGATAACGGTGATACCGGCAAGGCAGAAGAGTATCTGAGGGAACTGCTGGGCTCCGCCGCTCTGTCCGGCGGCAGGCGCATATGCGCCCATGAGACGGCAAACGCCGTCCTGTCCGTTAAACTAGGGGAGATGGAGCGGCTGGGCATTCCGGCAGATTTCCAGGTAAATCTTCCTGAGAAGCTGGATATATCCGACACTGACCTCTGCGCCCTGCTGGGCAACGCTCTGGATAACGCCATGGAGGCCTGCGCCAAGGTAAAGACACCGGACATCAGACTGCGCTGCCGTATGGATAAGGGCATGCTCATGCTCATGGTCTCAAACCCCCTGTCCGGTGATGAGAAGCCGGGTCTAGGAACCACCAAGGCCGACGGGAAAAACCATGGATTCGGCCTGCCTGGTATGACAGAGATAGCCCGGCGCTGCGGCGGCAGTCTGGATACGCGCACTGAAGACGGGCGCTTTGAGCTAATTGCCTGCATCCCCATGAGCACTTCCCACTGAGCCGAATATTTTTTTTGAAGGCATAGCCAGCCCTGTGATACAATGGTGCTGGAACAGAAATGGAGGCAGGTACATGAGACTGTTTGTAGCCATACAGCTAAATGAGAAAGTGAAGCATAGTCTGCTGAATATTCAGGAGCAGCTGCGCCGTCTGGGTGTCCGCGGCAATTACACACCTCCGGAAAATTTTCATCTCACCCTGGCCTTTATCGGCGACTACCCCAAACCTGATTCGGTTCTGGAAGTGCTTGAGTCCCTGTGTTTTGAGCCTTTTGAGCTGCATCTTAGTGGCCTTGGCTCCTTTGGGGAGCTGTGGTGGGCAGGTCTGGAGGAGAACGAAGAGCTCAGCAGCCTTGTCCGTCAGCTGCGCCACGCCCTGGCTCAGGCGGGGATTCCCTTTGATAAGAAGAAATTTCTGCCTCACATCACCCTGGTGAGAAAGCCGGAATATAAACAAGCCCCGGACTTTGGCGCCCTGTCTCTGCCTCAGACGGCAATGAGAGCAGAGCGGGTCTCCCTTATGCTATCCACCCGGGGCAAACACGGTATGATATATACTCGGCTGGGCTGGGCCCCGGCAACAAAAAGTAAGCTCTAATTGCCGGGTTTCGTTTCATGCAGTTCATTTCCTTCTTTTTCTTAATACCGCTTCAGCCTTCCTTAATTCTTTTTGACCCGCTCTTTCCCTTCAGCTGCCTGAAGTGAATAAAAGCCTTTTAAAAAAATCGTGAAAATTTCATAGGCCGCCGGGCCCCTCTCCGGCTTCTGCTGTGCATAAAGTCGAAAAAAAATTCATTTTTTCCCTGGTGCAGGCAAAGGCGTTGACAGGCTATATTCCGGCGGCTATAATAATTTAAGAGTATAAAGCCGTACTTTAAACGTTACTTTGTGCTTTTTTTAATATTTATACTGTTTATCGCCCTAAAACGGTAAATACCTACAGTATAATTTTCATATTTTAATTCATCTTCTGCTGAGGAAAGAGGTGGTCTCTCAATGGGACAGGAGCAAAGGAGCCGGATATATGATCCCAGTATTGAGCACGATGCCTGCGGTATCGGAGCAATAGTTGATCTAAAGGGTAATTCCAGCCACGACACGGTGGACAAGGCTCTGAAAATTGTAGAGAAGCTGGAGCACCGGGCAGGCAAGGACGCCTCCGGCAAGACCGGCGACGGCGTGGGTCTGATGATACAGGTGCCCCATAAGCTTATGGTAAAGGCAGCTGCCGCTCTGGGCATTGTGCTGGGGGATGCGCGCGATTACGGCGTAGGCATGTTCTTCTTCCCTCAGGACGGTCTGAAACGGGCTCAGGCCAAAAAGATGATGGAGATAATTATCGCCAAGGAGGGCATGGACTTTCTGGGTTGGAGGGACGTGCCCACCCACCCGGAGATACTGGGGCAGAAAGCTCTGGACTGCATGCCTTATATCTGCCAGTGTTTTGTGGCAAGGCCGGAAAACTGCGCCCGCGGCCTGGATTTTGACAGGAAGCTCTTTGTGGCAAGGCGCCTCTTTGAGCAGTCCAATGTGAACACCTATATCTCCTCCTTCTCCAGCAGGACTATAGTATATAAAGGGATGTTTCTGGTGGGCCAGCTGCGGCAGTTCTACGCCGATCTTACCGATGCCGACTGCGAAAGCGCCATTGCCCTGGTCCATTCCCGCTTTTCCACCAACACCAATCCCAGCTGGCAGCGGGCTCACCCCAACCGTTACATACTCCATAACGGAGAGATAAACACAATCCGGGGCAACGCCGACCGTATGCTGGCCCGGGAGGAAACCATGCACTCCAGCATTCTGGAGGCGGACATGGATAAGGTTCTGCCGGTGGTAGACCAGAGCGGCTCCGACTCCGCCATGCTGGACAACACCCTGGAATTTCTCATGATGAGCGGCATCCCTCTGCCCAAAGCGGTGATGATGTGCATCCCTGAACCCTGGGCAAACGACAGGAAGATGAGCCGGGAGAAGCGGGACTTCTACCACTATTATGCAACCATGCTGGAGCCCTGGGACGGCCCGGCAGCCATAGTCTTTTCTGACGGCGACGTTGTGGGAGCCGTGCTGGACCGCAACGGTCTTCGCCCCTGCCGCTGGTATCTCACCGATGACCAGCAGCTCATCCTGGCCTCCGAGGTGGGAGTACTGGATATTCCCCCGGAGAAGGTGCTGAAAAAATCCCGGCTCCAGCCCGGACGCATGCTTCTGGCAGACCTCTCCTCCCACCGGCTGGTGGATGACGGGGAGCTGAAGGAGTACTATGCCTGCCAGCAGCCCTACGGCGAGTGGCTGGATGCCCACCTGGTATATCTTAGAGATCTGCCCATTCCCAACCGGAAGGTGGAAAAAGCTACCCAGCAGTGGCGTGACAGGCTGTACAAGGCCTTCGGCTACACCTACGAGGAAGTGAAGGATGCAATTTTGCCTATGGCAAGGGACGGGGCCGAGCCCACCTCCGCCATGGGTGTGGACACCCCCCTGGCAGTTTTGTCGGAGAACCATCCTCCCCTCTTCAGCTACTTCAAGCAGCTCTTTGCTCAGGTGACCAATCCGCCTATGGATGCCATCCGGGAAGAAATTGTCACCGACACCACGGTTTATGTGGGCTCTGGCGGCAATCTGCTGGAGGAGAAGGCGGAAAACTGCACGGTATTGCAGATAAGAAACCCCATTCTCACCTCAGTAGACATGATGAAGATACGGTATATGAAGCGCCCCGGCTTCCATGTGGAGACCATTTCCCTGCTCTACTACAAGGGCTCTCCCCTGGAGAACGCCCTGGACCGGCTGTTCGTGAACGTGGACAGGGCCTATAAGAACGGGGCCAACGTGATAATTCTCTCCGACCGGGGGGTGAACGAAAACCATGTGGCCATACCTTCCCTGCTGGCGGTCTCCGCTCTGGAGCACTATCTGGTGCGCACCAAAAAACGCACCGCCGTGTCCATGATTCTGGAGAGCGCCGAGCCCAGAGACGTGCATCACTTTGCCACTCTGCTGGGCTACGGAGCCCAGGCGATCAATCCTTATCTGGCTCAGGAGTGCGTGGAAGAGCTGGTAACCCTGAACCTTCTGGACAAGGACCCCACCGCTGCCGTCAACGACTATAACAACGCCATACTTCACGGCATTGTGAAGATAGCCTCCAAAATGGGCATATCCACCATCCAGTCCTACCAGTCCGCCCAGATCTTTGAGTGCGTGGGTATAAACAAGCAGGTCATAGATAAGTACTTTACCAATACCGTCAGCCGGGTTGGAGGCATAGGCCTGGAAGAGATAGGCGAAGCTGTGGAGTGGAACCACAACCAGGCCTTTGACCCTCTTGGCCTGGGTTATGACACCACATTGGATTCCGTTGGCATACATAAGCTGCGCTCCGGTCCGGATAAGGCCGACCATCTCTACAATCCCCGTACCATACTCCTGCTGCAGAAGGCTGCGCGGGAGGGCAGTTACGATACCTTTAAGGAGTACACCTCTCTGGTGGACGATCCCTCCCATCTCCATGCTCTCAGGAACCTTCTGGATTTCCGCTTTGACGAAAAGGGCGGAGTACCTTTGGAAGAAGTGGAGCCTGTGGAGAGCATAGTACACCGCTTCAAGACCGGGGCAATGAGCTATGGCTCCATATCCCAGGAGGCCCACGAATGTCTGGCTATAGCCATGAACCGCATAGGGGGCAAGTCCAACTCCGGCGAGGGCGGCGAGGCCGCCGAGCGGCTACTGGACGAGCGCTGCTCTGCCATAAAGCAGGTGGCCTCAGGACGTTTCGGCGTCACCAGCGCCTACCTTTGCAGTGCAAAGGAGATACAGATAAAAATGGCCCAGGGAGCAAAGCCCGGCGAGGGCGGACATCTGCCGGGGAAAAAGGTCTACCCATGGATAGCCAAGACCCGCTGCTCCACTCCCGGCGTGACCCTTATCTCTCCCCCGCCCCACCACGACATCTACTCCATTGAGGACCTGGCACAGCTGATATACGATTTGAAAAATGCCAACCGGCAGGCCCGCATCAGCGTAAAACTGGTGAGCGAGGCCGGGGTCGGCACCATAGCCGCCGGCGTCGCCAAGGCCGGAGCTCAGGTGGTGCTCATCTCCGGGCATGACGGAGGCACCGGAGCCGCCCCCCGCAGTTCCATACACGGGGCGGGACTGCCCTGGGAGCTGGGCGTGGCGGAGGCTCACCGGGCTCTCATTGAAAACGGGCTTCGCAGCCAGGTGGTGCTGGAGACCGACGGCAAGCTCATGAGCGGCCGGGATGTGGCCATCGCCTGCATGCTGGGGGCCGAGGAATTCGGCTTTGCCACAGCGCCCCTGGTGGTTCTGGGCTGCTGCATGATGCGTGTTTGCAATCTGGACACCTGCGCCGCCGGCGTGGCAACTCAAAACCCTGAGCTGCGCAAGCGTTTCAGCGGCAAGCCGGAATATGTTATAAACTTCATGTATTTCATCGCCCAGGAGCTGAGAGAATATATGGCCCGTCTGGGTGTGCGCACCGTCGATGAGCTGGTTGGCCGCAGCGACCTGTTAAAACTCCGGGAAGGTCTTCCGGCGGGTCAGTCTTCCACCCTGGACCTGCGGGGCCTGCTTGGCGTCCCGGGCCAGGATTCCGCCACTCACTTTAACCCCCAGAATGTGTATGACTTCCATCTTGAGCGGACCCTGGACGAGAGCGTGCTGCTTTCTAAACTGGGCAAGAGCCTGAAGGGCAAAAAGACCGGCAAGCTGGAGCTTAATGTGTCTTCCACAGACCGGGCCTTCGGCACTCTCTTCGGCTCTGAGATAACCCGCCAGTGCGGAGATACCCTGCCTGAAGACAGTTATGTAATAAGCTGCCACGGCGGCGGCGGACAGTCCTTCGGTGCCTTTATTCCAAAAGGCCTGACTCTGGAGCTGGAGGGCGACTGCAACGACGGTTTCGGCAAGGGCCTTTCCGGCGGAAAGCTTGTGCTGTACCCTCCCAAAGGCAGTCCCTTCAAACCGGGAGAGAACATCATCGTGGGAAACGTGGCCCTTTATGGCGCCACCTCCGGCAAAGCCTTTATCAACGGCATGGCCGGGGAGCGCTTCTGCGTTCGCAACTCGGGAGCCGTGGCCGTGGTTGAAGGCGTGGGAGACCACGGCTGTGAGTACATGACCGGCGGCCGCTGCGTTATTCTGGGTCCCACCGGCAAAAATTTTGCAGCCGGTATGTCCGGCGGTATTGCCTACGTTCTGGACGAAAAACACGACCTGTATATGCGTCTCAATAAGGATCAGGTGATGACCGATACTCTCACCGAATCCCACGATATAGCGGAGCTGCGCGCTCTGATTGAGGAACACGTGGCAGCCACCGGCTCCCCCAGGGGCAAGAAGATACTGGCCGCCTTCCATTCCTATATTCCCTGTTTCAAGAAGGTCATGCCCAGGGACTATGACAGAATGCTCCGCTCCATTGCTCAGTTTGAGGAGAAGGGAATGTCCAGAGAACGAGCGGAGATACAGGCGTTCTACGCCAATACAAGAACTTGACAGGAGGTGGAGACATGGGAAAACCTACAGGTTTTTTGGAATATGAGCGCCACGAGGATCTGCGTCGTGATCCTGCAGAACGGGTGAAGGATTGGGAGGAGTTTCATATCCCTCAGCCGGAGGAAGTCCGGCGGCAGCAGGGTGCAAGATGTATGAACTGCGGAGTTCCCTTCTGCCAGACAGGCATGATATACGAGGGTAAGGCTTTTGGCTGCCCCCTGCACAATCTCATTCCCGAGTGGAATGACATGATACTCTCCGGCAACTGGAGCCACGCCCTCAGCCGCCTGCACAAGGCCAATAATTTCCCGGAATTCACCGGAAGAGTCTGCCCTGCCCCCTGCGAAGCTGCCTGTATCTGCGGCATCTATGGGGACTCGGTGACCATAAGGGACAACGAGCTGAGCATAATTGAAGATGCGTTTGCAAATCGGCGTGTCCTCCGCCGCCGCCCGCCCCAGACTTCCGGCAAGAAAGTCTGTGTGGTTGGCTCCGGCCCGGCAGGTCTGGCTGCGGCGGATCAGCTGAACCACCGGGGCCATCTGGTGACAGTGGTGGAAAAAGCTGCAAAGCCCGGCGGTCTTCTGATGTACGGCATACCAAATATGAAGCTGCCGAAGAGAATAGTTCAAAGGCGCATAGACCTGATGACCGACGAAGGGGTGAGCTTCGTGTGCGGCGTTGACGCCGCTCAGCCGGAAGTGGCCCAGCGGCTCTTGCGGGAATATGACGCTGTGCTGCTGTGCTGCGGAGCCGGTCTGCCCCGGCCCCTTGGTCTGGACAGTCAGGGTATAAGCGGCGTGTGCTACGGAACGGAGTATTTGAAATCCGCAGTGGAACGGGCCCAGTTCGGCAAAGCCGAGACCGACTTCCCCAGCGCCCAGGGTCTGGACGTGGTCATCGTTGGCACCGGTGATACGGCCAGCGACTGCGTTGCTACCGCTCTGCGCCAGGGCTGCCGCTCGGTCACCCAGTTGGTGCGCCGCCCCAGAGAAGACTATCTTGATAAGCAGGGCCGGCTGCCCATGGCCTATGCCCACGAGGAGGCTTTGGCAGTTTTCGGCTCCGACCCCAGGCGCTTTGGCGTCCAGGCAAAGGAACTGGTCACCGGCAGCAAGGGTGAGCTAAGCGGCCTTGTCACCAGTGACGGGGATACGGTCCCCTGCCAGCTGCTTATTGGGGCCACCGGCTTTACCGGCTGCCGCAAAGACGTGTGCCAAGCCTTCGGCGTTGATATGGACAGGACCGTCAAGACTCCCAAGGGAAGCTATGCCACCAGCGTGGACAGGGTCTTTGCCGCCGGTGATATGCGCCGGGGCCAATCCCTGGTAGTCTGGGCCATAGCTGAGGGACGCTCCGCCGCCGCCGAGATAGACGAATACCTCATCGGCTACACCAACCTGGTGCGCAGCATTTGACCTCATCGCAGTCTGATAACATAACAAGGGAGCGTTGCAGAATGAAAACTGCAACGCTCCCTTGTTTATCCAATTACAACTTTCGGCTTACATGAGCTTTCTGAAAAGCTCCGTAAGGTCTGCAACACTGGTATCTCTGGGATTGCCGGGACGGCAGGCGTCGTCATAGGCGCTCTGAGCCAGGAAAGGCAGGTCCTCCTCTTTCAAAGCTTCCAGCTTTGCAGGGATGCCCACGTCGGCACTGAGCTTCTTGACGGCGTTGACGGCGGCGGCGCGGTACTCTTCAACGCTCATCTCGTCCACGCCCTTGACGCCCATGGCCCGGGCTATCTCACGGTACTTCTCACCGGTGTACTGGGCATTGTACTCCATGACTATGGGCAGCATCATTGCGCAGGCCACGCCGTGGGGAGTGTCGTACACTGCGCCCAGGGTGTGGGCCATGGAGTGGGCTATGCCCAGACCAACGTTGGAAAAGCCCATGCCGGCTATATACTGGCCCAGGGCCATGCCCTCCCGGCCTTCCTTTGTACCGGCAACGGCATTGCGGAGATTTGCGGAGATGAGCTTGATTGCCTCCAGGTGGAACATGTCGGTCATCTCCCAGGCAGCCTGGGTGGTGTAGCCCTCGATGGCGTGAGTAAGGGCATCCATGCCGGTGGAGGCGGTGAGGCCCTTGGGCATGGAATCCATCATCTCCGGGTCCACAACGGCCACTATAGGCATGTCGTGGGGGTCAACACAGACGAATTTCCGTTTGCGCTCCACGTCGGTGATAACGTAGTTGATGGTGACCTCGGCGGCGGTACCGGCAGTGGTGGGCACCGCGATTATGGGCACGCAGGGCTTCTTGGTGGGAGCCACGCCTTCCAGAGAACGCACATCGGCAAACTCGGGGTTATTGATTATAATGCCTATGGCCTTGGCGGTATCCATGGCGGAACCGCCGCCTATGGCCAGGATGTAATCAGCCCCGGCTGCTTTGAAAGCCTTGACTCCGTCCACCACGTTCTCAATGGTGGGGTTGGGTTTGATGTCGGAAAAGACGGCATAGGCCAGGCCCTCTGCGTCCAGAATGTCGGTTATCTTTGCAATGACCCCGTGCTTGAGAAGAGTGGGGCCGCAGCAGATGAGGCCCTTCTTGAAGCCGTTGGCCTTTACTTCGGTAGGTATCTCCTTGATGGCGCCTGCGCCATGATAGGAAGTCTGATTTAGCATTATCCTGTTTGCCATAATTCAAATACTCCTTTCAAAGATATCCTTTGTAGATGGCTTTGGTTTTATCCGCGAAAGATTATATTCCTTTTCCCAAGGCTCGTCAATGAAATAACAATGTTGTTTACACATTTTTAACCATAATTTTACTGAGCCTGCTTTCCCTTTTGACCTGCTCCGGGCCGGAGAGATGCAAAGGGCCCGGGCACTTCCGTTTTGGGAAAGCCCGGGCTCACTTTATATTTTTCGGCTTATTCCACTGCCTTCAGCAGCTGCTTTGTGTAGGGATGCCGGGGATTGTTGAATATCTCCTCAACGCTGTTTTGCTCCACAATGACCCCCTGCTGCATCACCAGGACTCTGTCGCATATCTGATATATAACGTTCAGGTCATGGCTGATAAAAAGGTAGCTCAGCTCGTACTGCTTTTTCAGGCTGTAGAGGAGCTTCAATATCTGAGCCTGGATGGTCACATCCAGGGCGCTCACCGGTTCATCTGCCACAATGAGCTTTGGCCGGGTGATAACAGCCGCAGCAATAGATACTCTCTGCCGCTGTCCGCCGGAAAGCTCCCGGGGCAGCCGCCCCTTATACTCCGGCCCAAGGCCAACCTGAGTCAGCACCTCATCCACCAGGGTCTTTCTCTCCCCTGAGCTGTGTCCTCCCTGTATCTTAAGAGCCTCTTCCAATATCCAGCCCACGGGGCGCACCGGGTTGAGGCTGCTGAAAGGGTCCTGAAAAATCATTTGAGGGCGCTTGGAATGGTGGATTATCTCCCCGTCATAGTCCTTTAATAGGCCCAGCACTGCCCGGCACAGGGTGGTCTTGCCGCTTCCGCTCTCCCCCACCAATCCCACTGTCTCCCCGCTGTTCACGGTAAAGGAGACGTTGTGGAGCACCTGCCGGCGCTTGCTGCGTCCGCCAATGAGGCTGCGTCCCTCCTCATAGTAGCTGTTGAGATTTCTTACTTCCAGTATGCTCTCCATGGTCGCCCTCCTCATACCAGCCGTCTGTCCCGGCTGGGTATGGCGGCAATAAGCTGTTTGGTATAGGGATGCCGGGGCTGGCGGAAGATGTCTTCCACGGCCCTGTCCTCCACCAGCTTTCCCCGCTGCATGACGCAGACCCGGCTGCACAGGCGGCGCACCACGTTCAGGTCGTGGCTTATCATGAGTATGGCCATGCCCTGCTCCCGATTCAGCTTCTTCAGCAGAGCCAGGATCTCCGCCTGCACCGATACGTCCAGAGCGGTGGTGGGCTCGTCCGCCAGCAGCAGCCGGGGTCGGCTGACTATTGCGGCGGCGATCATCACCCGCTGGAGCATGCCTCCCGACAGTTCGTGGGGGTATTGGCGGTAGATACGCTCAGGATCCGGCAGGTCCGCCTGATCAAGGGCCTCCAGGGCCCGCCGCCGGCGCTCCGCCCGGCTGAGGCGGCTGTGATTTTTAAGGCACTCCTCTACCTGGGGGCCTATGGTCATCACCGGGTCCATACTGGTCATGGGCTCCTGAAACACCACCCCCAGCTTGTCCCCCAGAATATTCAGCATTTCCTTATCGGTGCAGCTGAATATCTCTTGGCCGTCCAGGCTGATGCTGCCGCTGACCTCGGCCTTATCCCGGGGCAGCAGGCCGCTGACGGACATGGCGGTGACGGTCTTGCCGCTGCCGCTCTCCCCTACCAGACCCAGGATCTCTCCCTCCTGAATGGAGAGATTCAGGCCGTCCACGGCAAAGCGATCCGGTGCGGCGTCTTTGAAATGGACCCTCAGGTCCCTGATATTCAATACTCTCGCCATGCGCTCACCTCTTTTGCTGCAAGCCCTCGCCCAGCAGGCTGAAGCCCAGTATCAGCAGGACTATGGCGCCGCCGGTGCCCAGGGCATACCAGGGGGCACTGTAGAGAAAGCTCTGGCTGTCGCTGAGCATGGAGCCGAGACTTGCGTAGGGAGGCTGTATGCCTATGCCCAGAAAGCTCATGCTGGCCTCGCTGAGTACGGCGTTGTTAAAGCCTATGGTCACGGTGCTAAGAAGCACCGGAAGGGTGTTGGGCAGGATGTGCCTAAACATTATCCTAAAGCCCCCCGCCCCCATTATTTTCGCACTTTTGATATAGTTCAGCTCCCGGCAGCGGGCAAACTCGCTGCGCACTATCCTGGCAAAGCTGGGAATAAACAGGATTCCCAGGGCAAGTATGATGTTCTCGGTTCCCGGTCCCGCCACGGAAACTATGACCAGGGCCAGCAGAAATGCCGGAAACGCGGTTATGGAGTCGCAGACCCTGGTGAGTATCAGGTCCGGCAATCCCCCGTAATAGCCGCAGAGGCTGCCTATAATTATCCCGGCAATGCAGCCTATGGCAACCACGCACAGGGCAATGACGAAGCTGGTGCCCGCCCCGTCCACCACCCGGCTGAAAATATCCCGGCCGAAGTTATCGGTGCCCAAAAGATGCTGAAGGCTGGGCGGAGAGAACTTGGCGGCGGCATCCATGGCGGTGGGGTCATAGGGGGTCCAGAACCAGCCCATGATTATGATGCAGACCGTAATAAGGCAAATGGCTCCGCCTGTGCAGAGGAAGATATCGGCACGTTTTTTCATGTCTCTCCCCTCCTTACAGTCTGCGTATCCTGGGGTCGGCCAGCTGGTAAAGCAGGTCGGCCGCAAAATTGACTATAACTATCCAGGCCGCCATTACCACGACAATGGCCTGCACCACCGGGAAGTCCCGGTTGGAGATACTGGCCAGGAGCAGGCGGCTGATACCGGGGATGGTAAAGACCTGTTCAATGATTATGCTGCCGGTCATTATCTCCGCCGCCGAAACGGCCAGGAAGCTGATGACGGGTATCAGGGCATTTTTCAGCACATGGCGCCGGAGTATCTTCCCCCGGCTGCTGCCCCGGCTGCGGGAGGTACGCACGTAGTCCTGCTCCAGCTGGCTCTGGATAGAGCTGCGAAGCATCTTCACCGTCATGGCGATTCTGGGTATTGCTATAGCCAAGGCGGGAAGAATGAGGTATCCCAGGCACTGAGACCAGCTCACGGTGTAGGACACAAAGTTTCCCGGGACAAAAAGCTTCAGCACATTTCCCAGGAAATAGCAGGCCAGCATGCCAAGGAAAAACGGCGGCACGCTCATGACTATCTGATCCAGAGCGCTTATGCTCAGGTCCATTATCCGGCTCCTGGTGCTGCCGGCCCAGATGCCCAGGGGTATGGAGAGAGCTATGGTGAATACGAAGGACAGCAGGGTCAGCAGCGCCGTCACCGGCAGCTTGTCCGCCAGCATGTCTCTCACCGGCATACGGTAATTATAGCTCTCCCCCATATCTCCTCTGACAAAGCCGCTGAGCCAGTCAAAGTAGCGCACCAGCACCGGCCGGTCCAGCCCCAGCTCCTGACGCAGAGCCTGCTTGGCCTCTTCCGTGGCTTCGGTGCCCAGAAGGTCGGTGGTGGGGTCGCCGGGAATTATCTGAAAGGCCAGAAAGGCAAGGAGGGAAACAATGAACAACGTAATAATGAGAGTGCAGGTTTTCTTTACTATATATTTCACTCTCCCCGCCTCCTTTCTCTCTATTTTTGTTTAGTCTGCAAAATACAGGCAGGACATGTCTATGACATACAGAGGATAAAACTCAAAGCCCTGAAGCCGGGGATTGATGGCTACGAAGTCCGCCAGGTCCTGAATGTAGACATTTGCCGCGGTGTCGCTGAGTATCTCCAGGCACTGCTTGTAAAGCTCCGTCTGCTCCGCCTCGTCGGCTGAGGCCTGAGCCTTGGCAAAGGTCTCGTCATACAGGGGGTTATTGTAGTTTATCATGTTCTTGTCGTTGTCGCTCACCCAGCGGGCCAGCAGGGCGCTGGCATTCAGGGTGCTGGCATCGAAGCCGCAGACAGTGGCCTCAAAATTCCTGTTGCCGTAGACCTCGGTGAGCCAGGTGTTCCACTCCACCTGCTGTATCTGGGCATCGATGCCCACAGCCTTCAGCTGTTCTACCAGAACCACCGCGGTGTCCACATGGGGCTGATAGTTGCTGGGTACGGTGATGGTGAAGCTGAAGCCGTCCTCATAGCCTGCCTCTTTAAGCAGCTCCTTGGCCTTTTCCACATCGTAAGGATAGGCCTCCGCCAGAGCCGGGTCAAAGTACTTGCCGAAGGCGGGATACATGGAGGAGCCCAGCTTGGTGCCGTGGCCCTCGGCAGTGAGAGAGAGCAGGGAGTCCACATCCACGGCATAGCACAGAGCCTTACGCACCAGCTCATTGTCAAAGGGCGCCACGGCATTGTTGAGGTAAAGGGCCTGCACCAGGTTCATGGTGCCCTCCAGCACATTGTAGCCGTTGGAGAGGTTGTTCACCTGGTCAACGGTCAGATGGGCTACCAGGTCCAGCGCCCCGCTGTTGAGAGCAGTGAACAGAGCGTTGTTGTCCTCATATATCTTGTAGGTGACTTTGTCCAGCTTTGCCCCTTCGCCGTAGTAATCCTCGTTACGCTCCAGGATAAAGTTCTCCTGAACGCTGCGGGACACAAAGCGGAAAGGTCCGGTGCCCACCGGTGCGGTAGCCTGCTGGGTATAGCCCTTGGGGATGATGTACACGCTGGACACATAGCTGATGAAATCCGGATTTGGGGCAGACAGACTTATGGTGATGACATTGTCCTGAGCGCTTATATCCGTGATAGCGGAAAGCGCCGTCACCACGGCGGAAGTCACCGAGGTAGCGGCGCAGGTTTCAAAAGAGTATATAACGTCCTCCGCCGTACAGCTCTGGCCGTTGTGGAAAACCACACCGTCCCTGAGCGTAAAAGTATACGTGAGCCCGTCCTCGGACTTTTCATAGTCGGAGGCGACCGCGCATACATAATCGCCGTCGGAGTTGGGCTTTACCAGCCCTTCAAAGACGTTGAACATGACCTCTCTAGTTCCTGCTGCCGTCATAAGATTCGGGTCAAGACTATCATCCAGGTCCTGGGCGATACCCACGGTTATTTCATTACCCTGGTCCGCCCGGGAAGAATCTGTGGTTTCGTCGCTGGCAACCGGGCTCTGAGTCGTAGCCTCTCCGCAGCCGCAGAGTAGGCCCGCCATTACCGCCGTCGCCAGGAAAACTGCAAGAATACGCTTAATCATTGCCATTCTCCTTCCGCCGCATGATTAGCGGCGTTACAACAAAATAACTTCTTCTCCCATTATTAAATTGTCGGCCATATTGTAGCGCATATACCCGGAAATTACAATACTGTTTTTTCCAATTTAAAACCGGATATTTCAGGAATTATCAAATATGTTAATTAAATTATGTTATCTTAATTATGTTAAACATATTATGTATAATTTATTATGTAATCCTTTTTATGTATATTATGTTATGTAAATTATATTACGTTTACTCAGTTATGTTGATTAGATTATGTAGCTAAAATTATGTTATTTAGATTATGTTAATTATTTTATGTATATATTTTTATGTTTACTTATATTACATAATCTTCGTCCAGTACCTTAAAGCAGACTACCAGCACGTTGTTCCAGTCTTCCTTGCAGGTGTAGCAGACATAGTCCTCATAAGAGGTGAAATAATAGCCGTCTCCGTCAAGGATACCTTTGCCGTAATTGTAGCCGTCGTCCACCAGACTGCATTGTAAAGTGACTATGCTGTGACCCCGGAGTATAACTGCCTTGTCTCCGGTCTGTATCTGGCCCAGGGTGGAGAAGGTCTGGTTATTGTGGTCTGCAATAAGCATGCCCAGCCCGTCGGTAAAGAAAGCGGCGGAGTCCTCCCTGTCACAGATGTCCTGGCGCACCTGGGCCTCATCCTCCCCCGGACCGTCAGTAAATAGAGCCACGCTGATACCGGCAGACGGTATCACCAGACGGCCGGCCATATCTTGGCGGTTGAGCATCTCCTGAGCCACTTCTCTGTTCCAGCCCAAAAAGAGCACCGCCTCCAGAGCCATGGGTTTGTCTCTCACTATCAGGCTTTCCGCCTGTGCCTGCTCCTGAGATGTGAGCTCCTCACTCTCCTCGCCTTCATGTATGGCTACAGCCCCCAGGGTCAGCACCTTGCTGCCCTCGTCATTCTGAGCTCTGTCCATAATTTTGTTTACACATAGGGCTGAGAGCAAAAGCACCAGGAGGAGGACTCCGGTAATAAATATCTTCTTCATATTTTCCCCTTTCCTGTGAGGACATTGTATATGTTGATTTTACACTAAGACTCGCCTTGATTCCAGGTCATTATTGTTAACTTTCAAAAGCAATTTAAAAACTCTGGATATTTATTCTGTTTCTTTGAAAAAATTTAAAAATTTTATTTTACATATCAATATTAATGGTATATACTGTAGCTCATTAGCAAGGGAAGGCGCAAAAGTATCCCTGCCGTCCCTCCCTCAGAACGAAAGGAGCCAAAAGTAATGAAGTTTAAAATGTCATCCATCATCACCCGGCCGGACTTTCAGGGAGAGTTCACCAACAGCATTCTTGCTGCCGCCGCCTCCCCTGACATAATATCCTTTGCCGGCGGTCTGCCCAATCCCGTGTCCTTCCCCATAGAGGAGATGGAAGCCGCCACTAAAAAGGTTTTGGAAGATAAGGGCGCCATCGCCCTGCAATACAGCTCCACCCCCGGCTATCCTGCCCTGCGGGAGTGGGTCGCCAAGCGCTATGAGACCATGGGCGTGTACGGGGTCAAGGCCGATGACATTATCATAACCAACGGCTCTCAGCAGGCGCTGGCCATGGTTGGCGCAACTATGATAGATCCGGGCGACGAGATAATCGTGGAGGACCCCACCTACCTTGTGGCTCTCCAGTCCTTCCACATGTACAGCCCCAAAGTCCTCACCGTCACCATGAACAGCGACGGTATAGACTGCGACGAGCTGGAGAAGACAGTGAAGGAGCATCCCGATGCCAAGCTCATCTACCTCATCCCCAACTTCCAGAATCCCACCGGCCTGACTTACTCCAAAGAGGTCCATGACAGAGCCGCTCAGATACTCAAGGGCACCAATCTTCTGGTGTTGGAGGATAACCCCTACAGCGAGCTGCGCTTTGAGGGCAAATCCAATGAGAGCTTCGGCGCCGCACTGGGAGATCAGTGCTGCATGCTGGGCACCTTCTCCAAGATCGTGGCCCCCGGTATGCGCATAGGCTGGATCTGCTGCCGCAATGACGAGCTGCGGGAGAAACTGCTGAACTACAAGGCCACCGCCGACCTGCACACCAATATCTTCTGCCAGATGGTCCTGGCCCAGTACCTGGCGGACAACGACATCGACAAGCACATAGACAAGACCAAGGAGCTCTATCACCAGAAGGCCCAGTATATGATGGACTGCATGAGGAAGTACCTGCCTGAGGGAGTGGAGTTTACTCCCACTCAGGGCGGCATGTTCCTCTGGGCCACTCTGCCTGAGGGCATCACCGCTGTGGAGCTCTACCGCGCCGCTCTGGCCAAGGGTGTGGCCATCTGTCCCGGCGACCCCTTCTATGAATACAAGCGCAACGTGCGTACCTTCCGCGTCAATTATTCCAACAGCAGTAATGAAGTTATCGAGAAGGGCATGCGTATCCTGGGTGAAGTGTGCCGCGAATTGATGGCAAAGAAGTAAACTTAAGATAAGTCCCAAAATGATGGCCCCGGGCGATGCCCGGGGCCAACTTTATTATTTTTCTTTACACATAGTCTCTTCTGCTGCGGCTTCAGCTTCGAGCTCCATGTTCACCTTGGGAATGAAGCTGGAAGCCAGCTTTCCCTTCCCCTGCTGCTTCACATAGAAAAAGCCGATAAAGGAGAAAACCACTGCACCGATAAAGTTCACGAAGAGGTCCTTCATGGTGTCGTATAGGCCGATATCCAGATATCCTCCCAGGCCCAGTGCCTGGCTGCTGCCGTCGGAATGGACGATGATTACGTCGGAGATGTCCTTTATATGTATCACCTTATTGCTCATGCTGGGGTCCAGAGCTACGGAGCCGATGGCCTTCACCACGGTGTCCTTCTGCATATCCAAACCGATAAAGCGGTCGGCAGCAAATTCAAAGAACTCCCACAGCACACCCACCGTCATGGAAAAGCAGAAGGCTACTATGGCCAGATATACCGGGGAGAGTTCAAAGGAAAAACGTTCGTTTCTGTTGAGCATATCCACCAGAGCGAAGCCTATGGCGGCGCAGAGGAAGCCGTTCACCGTATGGAGCATGGTGTCCCAGTTTGGTACCCGTACATAAAAGCTGGCCAGCTCTCCCAATATCTCGGCGGCAAAAATAAACAGCAGAATTATAATCTCCATAGCGCCGGGCAGAGTGATGTCCAGTTTACGCTGGAGAATGCTTGGCATCAGCAGCAGCACCAGAGACAAGGTGCACAGGAACACGCTCTCATAATCGCCTCTGAGCACTGCCCTGACAAGGGCAAAAATTATAAGAGCCCGCAATATCAGGTACACAATGAGGGTCGTTTTGTTTTTGTACGGCGGTGTCTTCACCAGCCTGCTTCTGGTCTTATGCTTCATTTCCGCCTCCCGTATGTTCTGCCTTTCATTTTAACATAAAGCTGGGGCCTTTGTAAACCGGCACAGCCCTCACTCATTTTCTCAGCTAAAGGTCGCCTCGGCCTCAGGATAAAAAGTAAACGGCATCCTTTTGGGATGCCGTTTGACTTTTGACTCAGATGCGCTCCTTGACCTTGGCCTTCTTGCCCACGCGGTCACGCAGGTAATAGAGCTTGGCCCTGCGGACCTTACCCTTGCGGACGGTGGTGACGGAGACGATGGAGGGAGAGTGCACGGGGAAGACCTTCTCGCAGCCTACGCCGTAGGAGATACGACGGACGGTGATGGTCTCGTTGATGCCGCCATGCTTCTTGGCAATGATGGTGCCCTCGAAAGCCTGGGTGCGCTCGCGGTTGCCTTCCTTAACCAGAACCAGAACACGGACGGTGTCGCCCACGTTCATCTCAGGCAGCTCGCTCTTCATGTACTTCTCGCTGAGAACTTTGACCAGATCCATAATCTAATCCTTCCTTCATATAGACGTTCATGCCGGCGGGCAAAGACCACGGCAGCGGACCGCCTTTCTCATGCTGCTCTGTGCATCACAGACAGCCATGGTATGATACCATAATCCGCAGCCCATTGCAAGGGCTTTTTGGAAATTTATCTGTATATCTCCATATTTTTGTCATAGCTCTCCAAACGGGTAAACTTGGCAAAGTCGGGGGCAATGTCCGGGGCCAGCTGTCTCAGGGCCTCGGCCAAAAGCTCCGGGTTCAGCGTGGGCTCCTGGGCGGATATCACCGCTTCCATCTCTACGGCCTTATCCTTTGCTTCAAAGCCTATCTCCCGGATGGCGGGCTTTATGTCCGTCTCCCCTATTCCCCGCTTGGTCTTTTTGCTTATAACTATCTCCCCGGCGGAATAGAAATCCCGGAGAGCCTCGGCCATTCTCTCTGCATCCCGCTCATCGTACTCAAAGATGCCGGCCACTTTCAGGTACTTAAGCTCGGCGGCCTTGCGCTGGGGCTCATAGCAGTCCGTGACCTCTATGCCCTCAGGCAGGGCGGCGGTGAGCCGGGCCGGGATCTCCGATATATCCGCCTCCTCCTTGAGCTTGAAGTCCATTATCTCGCAGAGGCTGGCAGTGCCCACAGACAGGGGCAGGGCAATGGATATCTGGGGATGGGGGTTGAAACCCTCGGAATATTTGAGCTCATAGCCCGCCCGGGAGAAGGCCCTCTGCATGGTCTGCATCAGGTCCAGGTGGGAGATGTATACTGCTCTCCCCGTTTTCTTAAAACGCAGGCGCAGCTTATCCATCGCATTTTCCTCCCTTCATCAGTCTGGCGGCTCCGCAGGCGGAGCACTGCTTCCGGCAGTCCGGGGACAGCTTGGAGGCATAGCACTGCTCCCGCTCATGGATGAGATGGGCCTTGCGTACCCCCACGTCTATCATGTCCCAGGGCAGCAGCTCATCTACAGAGCGCTCCCGGGAAGCATAAAAGCTCATGTCCAGTCCGCACTTATTAAAGGCCTCTTCCCAGCGCTCATAGCTGAAATAGTCTGACCAGGCCTCCAGCCTGCCGCCCTTTCTCCAGACCTCCTCAATAACGGAGCTCATGCGCCGGTCGCCCCGGGACAGGGCGGCCTCGATGACGCTGGTCTCTGCGTCGTGCCAGTTGTAGGTGACATTCCGGGCAGTGATGCTGGAGCGCAGCAGGTTCACCCGGCGGAGATATTCCTCCTTGCTTATCTGCTCCTCCCACTGGAATGGGCTGTGGGGCTTGGGTATAAAGCAGGAGGTGGATATGGTTATCTTCACTCCCCGGTTCTTGTTTCTGGCGTTTTCCCGCCAGCAATGGAGCACCTGGTTTGCCATCTCCGCAATTCCCACGATGTCCTCGTCGGTCTCCGTGGGCAGGCCCAGCATGTAGTAGAGCTTCACGCTGTTCCAGCCTCCGGCAAAGGCAATGGCGCAGGTGTTCAGCAGGTCCTCTTCCGTAACATTTTTGTTTATAGCGTCCCGCAGACGCTGGCTGCCCCCCTCCACCGCAAAGGTCAGGCCGCTCTTTCTCACCTTCTGCAGCTTCTCCATCAGCTCCATGGAGAAGTTGTCCGCCCTGAGGGAGGGCAGGGACAAGCCTATGCTCCGGCTCTCGCAGTATTCCAGCAGCCCGTCGCAGAGCTGCTCCAGGGGCCGGTAGTCGCTGGTGCTGAGGGACAGCAAGGTCACGTCCTGGTGACCGGTGTTCTTCAAGGTTTCAATCCCCTGCTTTATCAGGGTCTCCGGCTTCTTGGCCCGGATAGGCCTGTAGATGTGTCCCGCCTGACAGAAGCGGCAGCCCCGGACGCAGCCCCGGAACAGCTCCAGATTCACCCGGTCGTGGACCACCTCCGTGGAGGGGACAATGGGATTGGTGGGAAATGGTGAGCTGTCCAGGTCGATGACTATGCGCTTGGTCACCTTCTCCGGGGCCCCGGCCCTGGGAGTGATGCTCTCCACGGTGCCGTCCGGTTTGTAGGCGATGTGGTAAAGAGAGGGTACATATACCCCCTGTATGCCGGCAGCTTTCAGGAGGAAGTCCTCCTTGCTCCAGCCCTCCAGCTTGGCCTGGCGCAGGAGGGTGAGCAGTTCGTTGTTCATCTCCTCCCCTTCGCCTATGACGAAGAGGTCCATGAAGTCGGCGATGGGCTCGGCATTCACCGCCGCAGAGCCGCCCGCAAAGACCAGAGGCAGAAGCGCCTTTCTGTCCTCCCGGCGGAGAGGCACTCCCGCCATGTCCAGCATGTCCAGCACCGTGGTATAGGCCATCTCATAACCTATGGAGAAGGCCAGGACGTCAAAGTCCTTCAGTCTGTCCCCGCTCTCCAAAGCGTAGAGAGGGATGTCCGCCTTCTTCATCTCCTCATACATGTCCCCCCAGGGAGCAAAGGCCCGTTCACACCACACAAAGTCCAGGCTGTTCATGGTGTGATAAAGTATGCTCATACCCAGGTTTGACATGCCTATCTCATAGGTATCCGGGAAGCAGAAGGCCAGACGGATATCCACCTTGGTCTTATCCTTGATTATCTGGTTGTATTCCCCTCCGGTGTACCTGGCCGGCTTCTGTACCCTGGGCAAAATTCGCTCAAGTCTCTTGTCCATATGTGTCTCCAGAAAATTAACTCCGTAGTCTAGTAATCCCTGGTATTTTATAATATTTCCCCGGGTTTTACAATAGCTTATACAATATATGTAACAGGGAAAGCAGAATCTTTTTCCTATTTACCAATCCGCTTTACACCGTGGCACAATGCTCATGTGCCATAAAGTAACACCACAATATGAAAGACGGCTATCCCCATTATTCCGTAATCAGTAAAGGTGATTTGACATTTTTCTTGAAGCGATGTATACTTTTCATGTAAGTATGAAAAATATGAATTAAGGAGATGCTGTACAATGTCCATGCCAAAAGGAAAGCACATATTTGGAACTGTTAAGGTTGGAGAGCGCGGGCAGATTGTCATTCCGAAAGAAGCGCGAGAAATATTTGACATAAATCCCGGAGATACTCTACTCGTTTTGGGAGATGAAGAACAAGGAATAGCTGTAGTCAAGGCCGATGTAATGAAAGAGGTTGCTGTAAAAATTTTGAAAGGGTTAGGTCATTTCAAGGGAGGCTATGATGATGAAAAATAGCTTTTCAAATATTTTGCCCTTTCTTTTAATTGCTGATTTGATTATTCCGTTTGTATTAGCCCCCACTTACAAAGGCTATAGCCATTTGACACAAGTAATGAGCGTTTTAGGAAATTCAAAAGCACCGTTGCATTTAATCTATAATATTTGGTTGGTTGTGTTTGGAGTTTCAATTTTAATCAGCACCTTGCAGCTTTATCCTACTGTCGCACAAGTATCAAATTCTATATCCATAATGCTTTTTTCCGTCATTGTGATTTACGCCTTAGGCGGTTGTATTCTTTCCGGGATTTTTTCAGTTGGGGAAACCAAAAGCCTTGAAACTCTTTCCGCAAAGATACATGGTTATGGTTCAGTAATAGGTTTTCTACTTTTAACACTTGCGCCATTATTTGTCGGATTATATTTTTTCAAAGTGTCCAATGGGCTATTAGGAATTTTATCTTTAATTTGCTTTATCTTTGCAATAGGTTTTTTTACTCTATTTGTAATGGCTGATAAGCCGAATTATAAAGGAACAATAATTGCATTTGAAGGGCTATGGCAGAGATTATCCCTTTTAAGTATGTATCTTCCCATTGCAGCACTTTGTATTTTTCAGAAATAGCAAAGCCAGCCGAGTCAGTCAACGGTCAAGATGAACGGCGCATTGAAGTGACGCCGTTGACAGCCCCGCCCGCCTTTGCTGGTAGGCAATCAAGGGGCGACAGCAAGGGGTGCTGCCGCCCCGTTCTATTATCAGAGAGGGGGAATTTCCATGACCGAAGATGAAGCCTACAAAGTGCATATCCAGTACACATTCAATGCCTTTTGCAAGATTGTCATTCGTCACGCAGCCATAGATAAAATCTTGAATCTGCGCCGGAGGTGGGAACGGGAAGTTTCCCTTGACTATCTGATGAATGAGAAGTTTGTCCAGCTTGCCGAGCCGGAGCAGCTTGAAGAATATCTTTTTAACGCCTGCGGCCAGACCGCCGTTCTGTATCATGCGGAGCTTGCCGCCGCCCTTGCACTCTTGCCGGAGCAGGCACAGGAAG
>CALWYF010000027.1 GCA_944385705.1 uncultured Oscillospiraceae bacterium
AAAGGATGGGGAATCTGCCGAAAAGAGTCAGCCCACTCACTCCGGCGGCCTGGATGAGGTCACCATGGAATGGACAGGCCAGGGCGGAGCCTATAAAATGGAGAACATCGAGCTGCCGGAGCGGTGCCAGGACGTGGATATATACGGCGGGGAGCTGTACTATTTGGTTCAAAGCGAGCCTGACATCAATCCATACCATATCCTCAGAGGAGACAGGGAACTGGGCACGGTTGAGCGGGACTACAACATGGAGTTCTGCGTCAAGGAAGACGGCATATACATGCTGGATATGAACTTTGAGGAAGAGGGACGGGGGATAAGTCTGAGCAAATACAGCCTGGAGCTGGAGCCGGTATTTACCGCAGAGCTCAACGGGATGTATGAGAGCGAGAGATACGGATATGGCGACGTGCAGTCTGTAAAATTTTCCGGGGAGAAAATATACCTGCAGGTCAATCAGACCCAGCTGCTTATCCTGGACGGCGGCGGACAGCTCACGGAAAGCGGACAGCTCCCCGGCGAAGGGCTGAGCCTTGTCCTCAGCGAGGACGGGACGCTGTACGCCGCCGGGGAGGAGGCGGAGGGGCTGACGCTATACAGGCATGACGGAGAGACGGGAGAATTCACCCAGGCCTTCACCTGCCCGGCAGGGAGCCTTCTTGACGGCGGGGACGGCAGCTATCTGCTGCTGCTCACCGACGACGGGATATATTCCCTGGACGCCCAGGGGACGGCTTCTCCCAAAGTCATCTGGTCCGAATGCTATCTGAACCCGGGGAGCATATATAAAGTGAAGGCCGAAGGCGGGGAGTTCCTTTGCCTGGGCAGCGACAGTTGCTACCTGCTGACGCCTGCAGAGCCTGCGGAGCTTCAGCCCAAGACCGAGCTGCTTATAGCCTGCATGGACCCCAACGGCATGGACATCCTGGCGGCGCGCTTCAACGCCCACAGCGACGAATACTATGTGCGGGTGGTGGACTACACCCGGGACATGGAGGCCTCCGCCGAGGAGATACAGCTGAGGCTGAACACGGAGCTCATCTCCGGCAAGGCCCCGGACATGTTCTGCTTTTCCAGCGGCTGGATATCTCCCAACATCTACGCCGGAAAGGGACTGCTCACGGACATGAAGCCCCTGATAGAGGCGGACGAGGAGCTGAGCCCGGAAGACATCGTGCTGTACAAGGCCCTGGATTACAATGGCGGCATATATGTGATAGGCGACAGCTTCGATATATTTACTATGGCGGCCAGGGAGTCAGACTTCGGGCAGCGTTATGGCTGGACTCTGGAAGAGTACCGGCAGATAGACGCAGGGCTCCGGGAAGACCAGATGTGTATGTACAATCTTACCAGGGATAGCTTTATGGATAATATCATAGCCCGCTATGTGCGCTCCGCAGTTGACTGGACAGGCAGCAGCTGTGATTTTGACAACCCGGAATTCGTGGAACTGCTTAGGACGGTACTGGAACTGAGGGAGACCCCTGAGGACCCCAATAATATGGTTTTTGGGCCCGGTGAACCCAGAGTGGCCGCCGGGGAGCAGACGACGGTTGCAGTATTTGCCATGTTTGTCAGCTCACTTGCAGAGTCCGAGCAGATGGCGGGCTGCCCCCTCAGCTTCATAGGCTGGCCCACTCCCGACGGCAGCTGCGGCTCCGACGCCAGCCTGAACACTGAGCTCGCCATATGCAGCCTGAGCCGGCACCAGGAGGGCTGCTGGGAATTTATAAAATATATGCTGATGAACGCCGACACGGAGCGGGGCAATATGCCCGGCTATCCTCTGCTGATGTACCGCCCAGCTCTGGAGGAGTCCATAGCCAAGGCCATGGCCGACGAGGAGGCCCAGGTGAAGATGACCCGGGCCGACGCCGACAAGCTGCTGGACTTCCTGGACGCAATAGAGAACCTTAACGAATATGACAGTGCAATAATGGACATCATCAAGAGCGAGTGTCAGGCCATGTTTAATGGCGACAAGACACCGGAGGAGACGGCAAAGCTCATACAGTCCAGGGCCAGCCTGTACGTGGCCGAGCAGAGCTGAGACGACGGCACAGGGCCTGCATATCTCCCGCACTTGAAATCGTAACAATTTGATGATATAATTCCTCTCCAAGCAGGGATGCTAATTTGTTATGAAAGGAAGCAGCGGGGTATGAAAAAGAAAGTTGCCTGGTTACTGTGTATGGCCGGTCTCTGCCTCGTGCTTTATACCATAGTGGTCTCCCGTATGGAGAGCAGCACCGACGTTATCTTCGGCGGTGCCGAGGGCGCCTATGTGAAATCAGACAGCGTCACCTTCATAGACATGAACGCAACTCCTACCCCGGAACCCACCGTGGATATATGGCCGCAGCTGACCCAGTCCGACTTTGAAAACAACAGATACCTGGATATCGTAAACAACACCAATCTCCTCTCTTCAGCCTATGAGCCGGACTCCGTTTCCAGGATCACTTCAACGAAGTACATGCTCTTCAGCACCGAATACCTTCCATATCTGGATGCCTTTATTGAGGCTATCAATGATGCGGGATTCGAGGTCTATGTGGCGGGAGCCTACAGGTCCTACTCCTACCAGAACGAGCTCTTCAACTCCAAGGCCAGCCAGATAGCCTATGAAATGGCCGGCGGCGTGGATGTGGACTACACCGACCCGATTTACCAGGAGGCGGTGGAGGAGGCCAAAAAGATCACCGCTTACCCAGGCAGCAGCGAACATCAGCTGGGCCTGGCCGTGGATCTGTTGGACAAGAACTACTCCCGAATGGTCTACAGCGAGATGAACCAGGACTTCTTTGCCTGGCTGGATGAGCACTGTGCCGAATACGGCTTTATAAAACGCTATCCCACCAAGAAGCTGCTGCTCACCGGCTGGGACGAGCCCTGGCACTACCGCTATGTGGGCAAGGAAGTGGCCACCTTCATTATGGAACAGGGCATTTGCTACGAGGAATTCTATGCCCACTATTTCCCGGACTTTGAATACTGAAACGGCTGCCGGCGGGATATCTCACCCGCCGGCACAAAATATAAAGAATATATTGAAAAAATGCTTGCAATTACCACCATATAGTGGTATTATCTCTATGGTAAGCATTATGGTTTTCTCAGAGTGGGTTTTCGACCCACTCTTTTTTGTGAAACTTTTTGGAAACTCAGGATCTGATGAAAGTGAGAGACAAATGAGCAAGATTACCGACAAGGTCTATGAACTGGCAAAGCCGGTGGTTGAGGAGGCGGGCTGCTCCCTCTGGGATGTGGAGTACATCAGAGAGGCCGGCGGCTGGTATCTCAGGGTGTTCATCGACAAGGAAGGCGGAGTCAGTATTAACGACTGTGAGGCCATTAGCCGCGCCCTGGACCCTATTCTGGATGAGGCAGACCCCATACCCGACAGCTATATTTTTGAGGTGGGTTCAGCCGGAGCCGAACGGGAGCTGAAGCGTCCGGGAGATTTCCGGCAGTTCATGGGCAGTGAAGTTGAAGTGCGGCTCTACCAGCCCCTCAAAGGCAGCAAATCCTTTATTGGCAAGCTGGCCGACTATGAGGACGGGACGGTCACCGTTACAGTTGGAAATGAGGACATGAGCTTCAACAAGGCCCAGATTGCCCTGGTAAAGCTGCATGTATCAATATAAGACGTATATTAAAGAACGGAGTAGTTGAAATGAACGCAGAATTTTTTGAAGCCGTAGAGGATATCGAAAAGGAAAAGGGCATCCCCAGAGCCTACATGTACGACAAGATAAAGCAGGCCATGCTGGCCGCTTTCCGCCGGGACAATCCGGAGTGCGAAGACAACGTGGAGATCATTCTGGACGAGGACAAAAAGCGTATCGAGATGAACGTGAACAAGACCATCGTTGACCAGGTGGAGGACCCCAGCCACGAGATCATCCTTGAGGCCGCAAAGAAAATCAGCCGCCGGGCCAAGGTGGGCGACACCATTGGCGTGCCTGTTGAGACCAAGAAGTTCGGACGTATTGCCGCCCAGGCTGCAAAGCAGGTCATCATCCAGGGCATCCGGGAGGCCGAGCGGGGCATCATCTACGAGGAGTTTACCTCCAAGGAGCACGAGATCCTTACCGGTGTAGTCTCCCATATCGAGCCGAGAAACGGCAGCGTTTCCATCCGCATCTCCTCCAACAGCGAGTTTACCGAGGCCATGCTGGCCCCCAACGAGCGCATCAAGACCGAGGAGCTACACGAGGGAGACCACATCAAAGTCTACGTTGTGGAAGTGAGAAACTCCACCCGAGGCCCTCAGGTGCTCATATCCCGCACCCATCCCGGCCTGGTAAAGCGCCTTTTCGAGCTGGAAGTTCCGGAAATATACGACGGCACCGTGGAAATAAAGTCCATCGCCAGGGAGGCGGGCAGCCGTACCAAGATGGCCGTCTGGTCTGCCGACCCGGACGTAGACCCCATCGGCTCCTGCGTGGGTCCCAAGGGCGGCCGTGTAGCCAGCATCGTAAATGAGCTGGGCGGCGAGAAAATTGACATAATCAAGTACAGCGAGGTACCGGAAGAGTACATCGCCGCTGCCCTCTCTCCCTCTGAGGTGCTCAGCGTCACCATGCTGGAGGACGGCAAGAGCTGCCGGGTCATTGTGCCCGACTCCCAGCTCTCTCTGGCCATAGGCAAGGAGGGCCAGAACGCCCGTCTGGCAGCCAAGCTCACCGGATACAAAATAGACATCAAGCCGGAATCCGAGGCATAAGAAACAACGCACAGGAGGTATACATGGAAGCTCGTGCTGAAAGGCAGTCCGGTGTTGAACTGCTGAGAATCCTGGCTGCTATGGGCGTTATTGCGCTCCACTACTGCAATCCGGGTATCGGCGGAGGATTTAAATTCGTGGAGAGCGGAAGCATAAATTCCAGCATACTGCTCTTTATTGAGTCTCTCTATATCTGCGCCGTAAATATTTTCATGATAATTTCGGGCTATTTTATGTGCCGCAGCTTAAAGGCTGATCTGAAAAAACCGATAGGACTTCTCCTGCAGCTGATTGTCTTTGAAGTTGTTTTATTCCTGCTGAAAGTTTTGGCCGGACAGGGAGAGTTTTCGTGGCAGCAGCTTTTTATCACCGCATGGCCTAAAGACTATTTCGTTATTTTTTATTCAGTTACCTATGTCCTGGCACCCTATATAAATCTGATGTTGAGAAAATTAGGCAAGCAAAGGATTCGGAAGTTGATTATCGTTATCTTTTTGCTGTTCTCAGTTCAGCCGGGGATTTTGTGGCTAATCAAGCGCATGACAGGCATCGATATCACCGCTGCAAGTACAATTACCTATAGCGGCAGCAGTGAGGGATATACCATTGTAAATTTTGTCATGTGCTATATAATAGGTGCAGGAATCGGATATGAGGCAATTAAACTTAGCAAGAAGGTGCTTGCAGTATTGGCATTGGCCTGTGTTTTGCTGATCTTCTATTATAGGACTTGGGACTATTGCCATCCCTTGGTAGTTGTTGAGGCGGCAGCGTTCTTTATGCTGTTTAAGGAGCTTCCGGTGCAAAGCAAAATTATCAACCGTCTTGCAAGAGCTTCTTTCACGGTCTATCTTCTCCACAGGACTTTTGTAGTAAGAGCCGGCGTTAAACTCTTTGTAAACAGGTCCCCGGCGATGATGCTTGGCCATATCCTGGCTGTTCAGATTTCTATATATCTTATCTGCTTTGCAGTTTTTATTATTTGGAATTTATCTGTAGGAAGAATTCTGGACAAATTGTGGGTAAAGTTTAAAGCCCCTGCAATTGTACTTGAACCCGTGTGATAAAGGAGGCGGCAGTTTATGGAAAAGAAAATACCTATGCGGCAATGCCTGGGCTGCCGCGAAATGAAGCCTAAAAGAGAACTCATTCGGGTGGTCCGATCTCCGGATGGGGATATAAGCCTGGACTTTAAGGGCAAGGCCTCCGGCCGGGGAGCATATATCTGCCCGGACAGCGCCTGCCTCAAAAAGGCAGTAAAGGCGAAAGCCCTGGAGAAGGCCTTCTCCATGAGTATTCCGCCGGAAATATACGATAAGCTTCAGGAGCAGATGGAGGGCGGCGGAGATGGATAAAATCCTCAATATGCTGGGGCTGATGCGCCGGGCCAACGCCATCCAGATAGGCGAGACCAATACCGGCTCTGCCGTAAGAGCCGGTAAGGGAAAGCTGCTGTTGCTGGCGGCCGACGCATCCGACAACGCCAAAAGCAGAGCCCAGGGCTTTGCAAGAGGCAGGAATATAACCACTGTATCCCTGCCCTATACTAAGGAGGAGATATCCGCTGCCGTTGGAGTGAGTGGATGCTCCATGGCGTCGGTGACGGATCTGGGCTTTGCCAACGCCTTGATGAAGGCCCTCTCCGAAGCGGTACCGGATGCCTATTCTGAGGCTGCCGGAGAGGTGGAAGAGCGACTCCAAAGGGCGCAACGGAGAAAAAGCGAGGCCGATGCCCACCGGAGGAACAAGAGATTTGGAAAGAGGAGGACTAACGTATGAGCATGATTAAGTACAGAATACACGAGGTGGCAAAGGATTTTAACGTATCCTCAAAGGTCATCAGCCAGATACTCACAGACTACGTGGCCGCCCCCAAGAACCACATGCAGGTTCTGGAAAATCATGAGCTGGACGTTATCTTCGAATATATGACCCAGCACAATCAGGTGGCCAGTTTGGAGGATATCTTTAAGGTTACGCCTAAGGCCGAGAGCCCCAAGGCTGCACCAAGTGTCAAGACCGAGGGCGGCAAGAAGACGGAAGCCAAGGCAGGAAAGCCTGCTGAAAAGCCCGCTGCCCCCAGTACGGCTGCCGCTCCTGCCGCAGCCCCAGAGCCGGCTCCGGCGGCTGAAAAGAAAAACAAACCCCATGTGCCCCGCCAGGTTGCAGAGAAGCGTGTGGTGGACACCAGAGGCGGCGCAGCCGTAAATATCGAGAAATACAACGAGCGCTATGACGATATGGCCGGAAACAAGGCCAACACCAACAATATGCGCCGGGGCAACAAGGAGAAGATACAGAGCAAATCCAAGCAGCGCCCCAACCAGCAGGCAGCTTCCGCCAAGCGCCGCCAGGAGGAGAGGGACAAGATGAACCGTCTCCAGCTGGAGATAGCCAAGAAGCAGCAGCTGAAAGTGGAGATCCCCGACGAGATCAGCGTGGGAGAGCTGGCTTCCCGTATGAAGAAGACTGCCGCAGAGGTTATAAAGCAGCTCTTCAAGCTGGGCGTCTTTGCTTCCATATCCGACGTTATCGACTACGATACCGCCGCGCTGGTGGCCATGGAAATGGGCTGCAAGGTGGAGAAGGAAGTCATCGTCACAGTGGAAGAGAAGCTTATAGACGACCACGAGGACAAAGAAGAGGACCTGGTCAGCAGGGCCCCCGTGGTGGTGGTCATGGGCCACGTGGACCACGGCAAGACCTCTCTGCTGGACTATATTCGCCATGCCAATGTGGCCTCCGGCGAGGCCGGAGGTATTACCCAGCACATCGGCGCTTACACTGTGGATGTAAACGGCAGCCCCATCACCTTCCTGGATACTCCGGGCCACGAGGCCTTTACCTCCATGCGTGCCAGGGGAGCCATGGTAACCGATATAGCCATCCTGGTGGTGGCCGCTGACGACGGCATCATGCCCCAGACCATTGAGAGCATCAACCACGCCAAGGCAGCCAACATCCCCGTGGTGGTGGCCATAAACAAGATGGACACCGTAGGCGCCAACCCCGAGCGCATCAAGCAGCAGCTCACCGAGTATGACCTGGTGAGCGAGGAATGGGGCGGCGATACCATTATCTGCCCCATATCTGCCAAGACCGGCATGGGCGTCGATAAGCTGCTGGAAAATCTGGTGGTTCTGGCCGAAGTGCTGGAGCTGAAAGCTAATCCCAACAGAGCCGCCAAGGGCACTGTCATTGAGGCGCGCCTGGACAAGGGCCGCGGCCCCATTATGACCGTGCTGGTGCAAAACGGCACCCTGAAGCTGGGAGACATCATCATTGCCGGCACCGCCGTGGGCAGGGTCCGCACCATGATAAACGACAAGGGCCAGAGGGTAACCGAGGCAGGCCCCTCCACCCCTGTGGAGATTTCCGGCCTTTCCGAGGTGCCTATCGCAGGCGACACCTTTAACGCCGTTGCCGACGAGCGCATGGCCAGAGAGCTGGCCGAGGAACGCAGGGTAAAGATGATGAACGAGAGCCTGGGCGGCACCAAGAAGGTGAGTCTGGAAGATTTGTTTAGTCAGATCCAGGCCGGAGAGATGAAGACCCTCAACATCATAGTGAAGGCCGATGTCCAGGGCTCTGCCGAGGCGGTCAAGACATCTTTGGAGAAGATATCCAACGACGAGGTGAGAGTCAAGGTCATTCACAGCGCCGTTGGAGCCATCAACGAGTCCGACGTTATGCTGGCTGCCACCTCCGGAGCCATCATTGTGGGCTTTAATGTCCGGCCGGACAATGCCGCCAGAGACAATGCCGCCCGCAACAAGGTGGATATCCGGATGTACCGGGTTATCTATGACTGCATCAACGAGATAGAGGCTGCCATGAAGGGTATGCTGGCCCCCAAGTTCAAGGAGGTCATTATCGGTCATGCCGAGGTCAGAGAGACCTACAAGGTATCCAAGGTGGGCACTGTCTGTGGCTGCTACTGCACCGACGGCAAGATACAGCGTGGCTGCCAGGTGCGTGTCCTCAGGGATAACATTGTCATACACGAGGGCGAGCTTGCCTCACTGCGCCGTTTTAAAGACGACGTTAAGGAAGTGGCCAGCGGCTATGAGTGCGGCATGCAGATAGAAAAATTCAACGACGTCAAAGTGGGAGACGTCATAGAATGCTTCGTTATGGAGCAGATAAACCAATAAAAGCTTTGAATCATAGGCGCTTTAAAAAGCGCCTATGCCGGTATACAGGAGATAAAATATGGCGTCAAACAGACTTGCAAGAACCAATGACGATATACAGCGCGTCATCTCCTCCCTGTTGAGGAATGTGAAGGACCCCAGAGTACAGCAGGGAATGATAAGCGTGACCCGTGTAGAGACCACCGGGGATCTTCGCTACTCTAAAATCTGGCTGTCCGTGATGGGCATGAAGGACGAAAAGGAATTCAAAAAGGGCCTGAAGTCCGCCTCCGGCTGGCTGCGCCGGGAACTGGGCAGCAGCATGAACCTGCGCTATACTCCAGAGCTGGTCTTCGAGATCGATCACAGCATAGAGTACGGCGCTCACATCAGTCAGGTGATAAATTCCCTGGAAACAAAGCAGGACGAGGGCGAGAGCGATGAACTATAAGCAGTGTGCCAAGACCCTGCTGGGTCACGAAAATATCCTTATTCTTACCCACAAGAACCCCGACGGCGATACAATGGCTTCTGCCGCCGCCCTGTGCAGCGCACTGAGAAGGGGAGGCAGGACGGCCTGCCTCTACCCCAATCCTCAGGTGAACGATAAACTGCGGCCCTTTGTGGAGAAATTTTTTGCTCCCGTGGGATATAAGTACAAATATGTTGTTGCGGTTGACATTGCCACCGAAGGCCTTCTGCCAAAGGGCTACGAGGGCTTGGTGAATTTCTGCATTGATCACCATCCCACCAACAGCCATTATGCAGGGGCGGATCTGGTGCGGCCGGAGAAATCCTCCTGCGCCGAGGTGGTAATGGAGCTGATACAAAACATCAACACCGAGATTACAAAGGAAGAGGCCACCTTACTGTACATCGGTCTCAGCACCGATACCGGCTGCTTCCAATATTCCAACACCAACGCCGCCTCTCTGCGCTCCGCCTCGGAGCTTCTGCGCCTGGGGGCGGACAACGCCATGGTGAACCTGCGCTTTTTCCGCAAGGTGTCCAGAGCCAGACTTATGCTGGAGAGCATGATATATGCAGGCATGGACTACTACAGAGACGGGAAGATAAGCGTTGCAACAGTTACCCTGGATATGATGGAGAAAGCCGGAGCCACGGAGGACGACTGCGACGATCTGGCAGGGCTTGCCGGGCGGGCCGAGGACTCGGTGGTGAGCGTAACCATAAAGGAGCAGGAGGACGGAAGCTGCAAGATATCCGTGCGCTCCAATCCTGAAGTGAGCAGCAGTGACATCTGCGCCGTATTTGGCGGAGGCGGCCATGCTATGGCTGCCGGCTGCACCATAATGGGTACGCCGCAGATAGCCAAGGAACTTCTTATCCAGGTTATCGACGAGGTCTGGAAATGAACGGCATCCTGCTTATAGACAAGCAGCCGGACTGGACCAGCAACGATGTGGTTGCAAAGCTGAAAGGCATGCTCCATCAGCGCCGGGTGGGCCACTCAGGAACCCTTGATCCCATGGCTACCGGACTGCTGGTGGTATTCGTGGGCCGGGCTACCCGGGCGGTGGAATTTGCCGAGGGCCATGACAAGCGTTATCTGGCCTCTCTGCGCCTGGGCCTTGTCACTGACACTCAGGATATCAGCGGCACCGTATTAGAGCGCCGGGAGGCGTCGGTCACCAGAGGTGAGCTTGAGGCCGCTCTGGAAGCTTTCAAAGGGGAGCAGGAACAGCTGCCGCCTATGTATTCCGCCATAAAGCACAAGGGCCGTCCTCTCTACGAGATAGCCCGCAAGGGCGGAGAGGTTGAGCGAAAGCCCAGGAAAATCAACGTCTATGACATGCGGCTGCTCGGCGAAGACCGGGGGGACTACCTCCTGGATATCCGCTGCTCCAAGGGCACATATGTGCGTACGCTCTGCCACGACCTGGGCCATGCCCTTGGCTGCGGCGGTTGTATGAGCAGTCTGCGCCGCCTGGAGGCCGGCGGGTTCAGTGTGGACAAGGCGCACAAGCTCTCTGAGGTACAGGAATACGCAGACCGGGGCCGGGCGGAGGAACTGCTGCTGCCGGTGGACGGCCTGTTTACAGAACTAAACAGCTGCGTCGCTGAGGCTTGGCAGGAGAGAAAGCTGCGCTGCGGCAATGAATACAGCGTGGGATTGCCGGACGGGGATTACCGGGTCTACTCCGCCTCAGGAGAATTCCTCATGCTGGGCAGGGTTGAGAACAAAACGATGAAAACCCTGAAAAGTTTTTTTGAAGTGTAAGAGGTCAGATATGTCAGACAAAAAGAGAGCCATTGCCCTTGGCTTTTTTGACGGCGTCCATGTGGGACATGGGGCGCTGTTGAAAAAAGCCAAAGAGAGAGCTGCGCAGGAAGGGATGAGTCCCGCTGTGCTCAGCTTTGACGTGCATCCGGACAACCTGGTTTTCGGGAGGGAGACTCCCCTTATAAACAGCCCCCAGGACAGAACCGATATTATACAGCGGATATACGGTATTGAGGATGTGGTTTTCCTCCATTTCAACCGGGAACTTATGCAGATGTCCTGGCGGGATTTTATTG
This sequence comes from uncultured Oscillospiraceae bacterium, assembly GCA_944385705.1. GTDB lineage: Bacteria > Bacillota > Clostridia > Oscillospirales > Oscillospiraceae > Limivicinus. Next base: position 11,407 of record CALWYF010000027.1, read on the forward strand.
AAAATATAATCTCCCAGCTGAACATCGGCTGGATAGTGGTGGGTCACGACTTCTGTTTTGGATACAAGGGTGAAGGGACGGCGCAGCGCCTGAAGGATTACTGCCTGGCCTATGACATAGGCTGCGACATTATCCCTGCGGTTATGCTGGACGGGAGAGTGGTGAGCTCCACTTATATCCGGAGCCTTATTTCCCAGGGGGACATGAAGGAGGCCGGCAGATATCTGGGGCACCCCTATTTCCTGACCAACAGGATATGCTCCGGTTATCATCTGGGCACCAAGATGGGTACGCCCACCACAAACATTTTCTTCCCCGAGGGTGTTCTGGTCCCGCGTCACGGCGTGTACGTCACCAGAGTTGTACTGGAGGATGGCAGCAGCTATGCCGCCGCCACCAATGTGGGAGTTCGGCCCACGGTATCCAACAGCAACAGGGCAAACGTGGAGAGCCATATCCTTGATTTCGAGGGAAACCTTTACGGTCAGAAGGCCAGAGTGGAATTTTATGACTTTATCCGACCGGAAATGAAGTTCGACGATGTGGATACCCTGGCCATGCACATCAGGCAGGATTCCCAAACGGCAAAAAATTACTTTAAGTAATAAGCTAAACTTAATCAGGCGTTCATGTTTTGCTTTTATTTTTGTGATAGATTTTTTAGTAGAATCACAGGGGAGGTATAAGTATGCCTGAAAACGAAAACAATCCCAGCCCTAAAAAGAAAAAAAGAGGCTTCCTTTGGACGATAATCATTATTCTCATAATCATCCTTGCGGCTACAATCGGTGGATACGCCCTGTACTACAATAATGTCCTGCCCAACTGGGTGACGGACATGCTGCCGAACTCCTACATAAGTTCAGCCGAGCCGGAAGATATGCCGGCGGAGACCCAACAGCCCACGGAGGAAGAGCCTGAACCCAGCCCGTCCCTCAGTCCTGCACCAAGCGGAGAAGATGAAACTGCTGCGTCTGCCAATAGCAAAGACGAGACGCCAGCCGTCTCCGGTGATGCGGATGAAGTGAAGGGAGAAGGGGCTGTTACTGCTCCCGCAGTTAGCTCCGTGCCTTACATAGGCGCTGACGCTGCGGCAGAGGCCGCCCTGGAGCACAGCAAGGCTGCGGAAAAGGATGCGGATTTCAGCTCCGTGATGCTGACGGAGCAAAACGGCATGATGCTCTATGAAGTGATTTTTACTGCCGGAGACTATCGCTATGAATATTACATAGACAGTCTCAGCGGCCGGGTGGAGAGCTGGAAGAAGACAGACATCAGCCTGCCGGACCAGGATGCTCTGGCCGCCTCTGCTATGGATGAGCCTCAGACTTCTGCTGCACCGGATGACGGCCTGCCCGCCTCTTCCCAGACTACCCAGACCACGGGGGCAACCGTGCTGCTGGGAGAGGATGAGGCCAAAAAGCTGGCCATGGCCCATGCAAATATCACCGAAAAGGATATCAGCAGCATCAGCTGCAAGATAGAGCTCCAGGGCCTGAACCTTATCTACGAGGTGGAAATGAAGACCAAGCTCATGGAATACGACTATGAAGTAGATGCCGTTACCGGCGAGATCATAGGCTTTGCTGTGGAGGCTATAAAAGAAGCCAAGTGATTCCCGGTATTCAGGAAAAAAGCAAGCGGATTCATAAATGAACCGCTTGCTTTTTTATGATATGAGATTAAACAATGCTCTGAGATATTTTGCCCAAGCTCAGGCTCACTGCTTGCTGGCCGGACGGCTTTTGCGCCGGGTGTGTCCCCGACCGCGGCGGCGGGACTGGGTGGACTTGGCCTTATAAAAGTCAAGCATGGCCTCGTCCGCCTGGTAGACCAGCTTGTTTGCCAGCCAGCTGTTGTCCTCTTTGCATTTGCGGAACTTGGTCCTGACCAGGTATTGGCCGTGCTCCGGGCAGCTGTACAGATTCATGTAGCGCTGGTCTCCCTGATTTATCCACTTCTGAGCCTTCGTCTCTGCGCCGCAGACGGGGCAGAGGAGGGTGTTTATACGGCTGTCGGCAAAAGCGACAGCCTTGCTCTCAAAACCGTCATAGCAGCTGTGAGACAGGGCCTCAGGGCCATCGGCATCCACATGGGGCTTGTAATTGGGCATGCGGCTGGCCAGGATCCTGGCAGCATCAGGATAGAGGCGCAGCCCCTCTCCCATGTCCAGCCTGGAGGCAACCAGAGCTGTATTGTAGGCATCACCCAAAGCGTCGTGAGCTACTCGGGTCTGCTCTATCTCAAAGTGTTCCATGGCGCTGGCAAGGGATTTCTGGTTCTTGTCGCCGCCGGTCTGGAGATTGTATATCAGCTGAAGATTCACCCAGCCCGCTATCCAGTCCCAATCCAGGTCATGGATAATGATGTTCTGCTCCATTATGCGCTGGTCGTCATTGCCCCAGGTGATGAAGGTGACATCGTCGCCGCACCATTGGCGCAGCTGCTCCAGGGCGTCGGCAAAAGCTATGCCGTGGGCCAGCCGTTCCTTATCGAAGCCGGTTATCTTTTTTACCTTGTAGTGCATGCGCCGAAAATACACGGGTTTAACATCTATGGTAAACTCTTCCCCGGGACTCATGTCCTGGTTGAGTTTTACGGCGCCTATTTCTATTATTTCTCCGCTGAGATGTATGGGGAGCTTGTTGAATACGGAGGATTTGGAACTCATGGCCTGATTCCATTCCAGATCCACCACTACATAATTCATAGCAAAAATCCTTTTTCACAAATATAGTCAAATTATTATAGCACAGTCTCCAGGCATATGCACGAATTTTTTTCATACAGTGCATGAAAGAGGACAAATTGTTTTGCTTGTTTGTCCGCACTGTGCTATACTCATATAAATCGGAGATGGTATTATGAAAGATATTACTGTAAGCAAAGCGGCCCAGCTGTGCTCAGGCCGCATTATTGGGAATATGGCTGAAGACCGGGAGATAGGCCGGGTTATAATAGACAGCCGGGCTGTGGAGCCGGGAGACATGTTTGCTGCCTACAAAGGGGAGAAGGTGGACGGCCACGATTATATCCCCGCAGCCTTTGCAAAAGGGGCTGCATGCTGCCTGGCGGAGCGAGCTCCGGAAGCGGCGGATGGCCCGGTCATTCTTGTGGCGGATGTACAGAAGGCTCTGGAGGCTCTGGCCCGGGCCTACAGGGAGACTTTGAACATCCCGGTAATCGGCATTACCGGCAGTGTGGGCAAGACCACCGCCAAGGAGATGGTATGGTGGGTCCTGAGCCAGAAGCTGAATGTACTCAAGACCGAGGGCAACCTCAATAACCAGATTGGCGTACCCATGACCCTCTCCCGCATAAGACCGGAACATCAGGCCGCCGTGGTGGAGATGGGCATTTCCGGCTTTGGGGAAATGAGGGAACTGGCCCGTATGGCCAGGCCCACAATAGCCGTTTTCACCGTTATCGGTCACGCCCATCTGGAGTTCCTCCATGATCTGGAGGGTGTTTTCCGGGCCAAAACGGAGATGCTTGAGCTAATGCCGGAGGATGGGACTGTTATAGTAAACGGGGACGATCCCTGGCTTAAAAAGATTAATTGCCGCCAGCGCCTCATTCGCTGCGGGCTGGGAGAGGATTGCCAGCTCCGGGCGGAGAACATAAGCTCTCTTGCCGACGGCACCACGGACTTCGACATAGTATATCCGGACGGGCGCTTTCGGGTACACATTCCGGCTCACGGACGGCATCTGATATATGCAGCTATGGAGACTGCCGCTGTTGGCATGAGCCTGGGCCTGTCCAACGAGGAGATAGCCCGGGGCATCGCCGCCTATAAGGTGATGGGCCGCCGTGGGGCTCTCTGGTCCGGGGATAAGCTCACTTTGGTGGACGACAGCTATAATGCCAATCCAGATTCCATGCGCTGTGCCATAGACTCCATGAGGGATATGCCGGGACGCCATGTCTGCGTTCTGGGAGATATGCTGGAGATGGGGCCCGAAGCGGGACAGATGCACTACGAACTGGGAAAATACGCCGTGGAAAACGGGATGGAGCTGCTGCTCTGCTGCGGAGAGCTGGGCAGGGAGACCGCCCGGGGTGCAGGGGACAGAGGAGTCTGGTTTGAAAGCCGGGAGGAACTGGCTAAGGCCCTGCCTCGTTTTATCAATCAGGGAGACACCGTACTTGTAAAGGCCTCCAGAGGCATGCACCTGGAAGAAATCGCCGATGAACTGAAGAGACTTTGACGGGAGAAATATATGACAAGACCTATTGTTCTTTTTGATCTGGACGACACCCTGCTGGATTTTCACAAAGCCGAAAGAATCGCCATAGCCAAGACCTTCAAAGAGCTGGGTATAGAGCCCACAGAGGAAGTGATACAGCTCTACAGCAAGATAAACGCCCGGCAGTGGAAGCGCCTGGAGACAGGGGAGATAAGCCGGGAACAGGTGCTGGTGGGGCGCTTTGAGATACTTTTTAAAGAGCTGGGACTGGATCTGCCCAGCAGGCAGGCCAAGGCCCTGTATGAGAACTTTCTGTCTCAGGGGCATTATTTCATGCCGGGAGCGGAGGAACTGCTTAAAAAACTTCAGGGTAGCTACAGGCTCTTCATCTGTTCCAACGGCACGGCAGTGGTCCAGGAGGGCAGACTCAAAAGCGCCGGCATTTCTCCGTACTTTGAAGAGATATTCATTTCCGAGGAGATAGGCTGCAATAAGCCCAGCCCGGAGTTTTTCCGACGCTGCTTTGAGAGAATAAAGGATTTTGACCCTGAGCGCTGTATAATAATAGGCGACAGCCTCAGCTCCGACATCCTGGGAGGCATCAATGCAGGGATAAAGACCTGCTGGTTTAACCCAGAACACGCAGGCAGAGGAGAAAACATCGTTCCTGACTACGAGCTTGGGAAGCTTGAACAAGTGCCGGATTTGCTGTATAGAATTTTTTGTTAATTATCTATATAAAATCTTACAGAATTTTGTATTTTTTCCCCATTGTAAAATTTTTCGCGGATGATATAATACCCGAAAGAAGCAACCAATAATCAGAACGGAGCGCTGGAGCTTCCAGCGCTCCATGTGTTTTTAAGGAGTCATAGGATGAGCGGAGCACTGTCATATCTGCGTGAACTTAATATGTGCTCAATGATGCTGCGAGTAGTGCTGGCCCTGCTGGTGGGCGGCATAGTGGGCTTTGAGCGGGAAAAGAAAGGCCGCCCGGCGGGGTTCCGAACCTACATGCTGGTGGCTGTGGGCGCCACTCTCACGGTTATACTCAGCCAATATCTTGACTTTATGCTTAACAGCCGCTGGGCCCTCACTGCCGACACTATCGGAATAAAGACGGATCTCTCCCGTTTCGGAGCCCAGGTAATCAACGGTGTGGGTTTTCTGGGCGCAGGCACGGTGATCGTCACCGGTAAGCAGGAAGTCAAGGGCCTGACCACCGCAGCAGGTCTGTGGGCTTCTGCCTGCATGGGCATTGCCATCGGCGCCGGATTCTACGAGTGTATGATAATGGGCACACTGCTTATAGTCATAAGCATGAAGCTGCTTCCTCTTATAGAGACTGTGATCACCCGGCGGGCCAGGAATATGTCTGTATACGTGAATATGGACAGCATGGAAAATCTGGGCTCGGTGGTCAGCTATCTCAAAGCCTCGGGGATAAAGCTTTTTGACGTGGAGCTGGAGAAATCCGAAAAAGAACACTTTAAACAGGTCAACGCCTTCTTCAGCATTCGGCTTCCAAAGCAGCTGCAGCACACCGAGGTACTGGCAAAAATTGCCACTATGGACGGCATTATTGCCATTGAAGAAGTCTGAGAGGAGGGTGGAAGATGCTTTCGTGTTTTGACTTCGTAAGGGATGTTAACTTGCTTTCCATTACCGTGCGCATGGTGCTGGCCGTGCTTTGCGGCGGAATGATAGGCATAGAGCGGGAATTTAAAAGGCGTCCCGCCGGATTCCGTACACACATCCTTATCTGTCTGGGAGCGGCAATGACCACCCTGACCAGTCAATATCTGTATTTGAACATGGGAATGTATACCGACGTCGCCAGGCTGGGTGCCCAGGTCATTGCAGGCGTGGGCTTCATAGGAGCAGGTACAATAATCGTCACCAAGCACCAGAGAGTCAAGGGTCTGACTACCGCCGCAGGACTTTGGACGGCGGCTATTATCGGACTTGTCTGCGGCGCGGGCTATGTGGAGTGCGCCATATTTGCTACGCTGATGGTGCTAATGGCCGAGCTGGTGCTTATACGCTTTGAGTACCGATATGCCATGAAGGCCGACGATGTGCATCTTTACATAGAGTACACCGACGCAAACGTTATCGAGGATATCGTGCGTGTAATCAGGGACAAGCACCTGAGCATGAAGGAGCTGGAAATAACCAGAGTGGCCGGAGACAACGACACAATGAGATACTGCGCCATAATCGCCGTGAGGGTCAGCAGGAAACAGCTGGATGAAGATGTCATTAACTCTTTGAATGCTGTGGAAAACGTGACCAACGTGGAAGAGCTTTGAATTTCATACAGACCGGGCCTTGGGTCTTTTCTTTTGAACAATCGGGGGGAAAGATTCAGGGCTCATTTCATATTCAACTGCAAAGTCTTATATCCTGATGCAAAATAATTTGAATTGTATGAGTATATATGTTATAAATAAATAACAGAAGATATGATCCAGGGGGGAGATTATGAAGCCGGGACGCATCGATTCCGGTATCTCCTGGCTCTCGCGGCTGAGCGCGGCAGTTGTTTTGGGACTGTCTGCGCTGTTTATGCTGCTGCTGACGATTTCCGCTTATACAGAGACGGCGGATGTGAGCATGAACAATGAGTCAGGGGAACTGGTGGAGCTGTATGCAGATAATATTTTTCTCAATCTTTTGCTGCTCATCCTCTTTATATCCAGCCTGTATCTGCTATATAGACATTGTGTGAACTTTAAGCTCTGGCGCACGGAGCTTGTACTGATGGCTATCGTCCTTTCCTTGGGCTGCGCTTTTATCGTCTCGGTGAAATTGGCCGCACCCTGGTATTCCGATTCCTATCAGCTGCTGTACGCTGCCGAGCGGGCTGCCTCAGGGGACTACGGAGCCCTGGACGCCTATTTCTACCGATTCCCATTTCAGCTGGGATATGTGCTTTATGGGGAGATAATGTTCAGAATAATGGGCAGTCTGCTGCCGGGGATGCCTGCGGGATATTACCGTCTGGCCCTTCAGGGGATAAATGTCCTCTGGCTGCTCCTGGCCTACCATTCCATAATACAGATGAACTGGGAGCTTTTCCAAAACCGCCGCATCCAAATTTTTACCATGCTGCTGCTGATGTTCTGCCTGCCGCCTGTTCTGTCCTGTACCTTCCTCTACGGTATAATACCCGGCTTTGCTCTGGGAGCTGCCGCCCTCTGGATGTTTGCCGCTTTCCTGCGCCGCCGCCGCTTTTGGCAGGGGATTCTATGCGCCCTTTGTCTTGGACTGTCCGTGGCTATAAAGCTCAACTATATGATCTTTGCAGTGGCAATCTGGATAATATGGTTCATTGACCTGCTGAGAAACAGAAAGCTGAAATCCCTGATTTGCTTTATCCTGGCTGTGGTTTCAGTGACGGCGATGGACGGGATGCCTCAGTCCATTTACGAAAGTCGCTCCGGAAAGGATTTCGGAAGGGGCATTCCAATGCTGGCCTGGGTGGCCATGGGGATGAGCGAAGGCTACGCCGGTCCCGGCTGGTACAAGGAAGACTATACAGTCAAGGTCTTTATGGAGAGTGGTATGGATACGGAGGCCACTGAGGAAAATGCTCTGAATGTCATTCAGGATAGGGCTGCGTTTTTCTCCGTCAATCCCCAGAACGCTCTGGATTTTTACTGGGAAAAGCTTAGATCCCAGTGGAACGAGCCCAGCTATGAGAGCCTTTGGATCAACCAGGTGCAGCAGAGCTATGGGGAAAAAGGCATGTTGTACAACTGGTTTTGTGATTCCGGACAGGCATTGTCCACAATGTACATGAACCAGTATCAGCAGCTTATTTTCCTAGGCTGTCTTCTGGCCTGCATATATCTGCTCATGCGCCGGAACATCGGTGAATGTCTGCCTATGCTGGTCATACTCGGGGGGATACTATACCATCTGCTTTCAGAGGCCAAGAGCCAGTATGCTCTGCCTTACTTTATCCTTATGGTCCCCCTTGCCGCATACGGTTTCTGCGAGTTTTTCCACAAACTGGACCGCCGCTACGAAAAACCGGAACATTCCAAATGAACTAAGCAGTAAGCCGGGTCAAACCCGGCTTACTGACAAAGGAAAACAATATGGACAAATTAGACCTATCTCTCAGTGAGAAAATCTTTTTCCGGCTGAGAAGCCTGTATCTCGCTAACCGCAGGCCTTTCCTGGCCGCAGTAATAACAGGCTTTGCCGCCCACATGTTCATGTTCACCAACAAGCTGGTAAATCATGACGACATTGAGTCCCTGTTCTATAAGGGGGCTACGGTTACCTCAGGACGCTGGGGGCTGGAGCTTTCCAAGCTCCTTTTCCCTGACTGGTCCATGCCCTGGATATACGGCATTATAACGCTGCTTCTGATAGCCGTATCGGTGTGCATGATGCTGCGGCTGCTGGAGATATCATCTCCGGTTCTGGAGATAGCCCTTGCTGCTGCCGTAGTGAGTTTTCCCTCTCTTACCGGCACCTACTGCTTCATGTTCACCAGCGCCTCCTACGGCCTGGCCTTTTTCCTTGCGGTGCTGTGTGCGGCTCTGTTTAAAAAGGGAGGGACGCTGAACACAGTTTTCTCCGGGCTGGCTCTTGTACTGTGCCTGAGTATTTATCAGGCCTATATCGCCATAAGTGCAAGCCTCTTTGTCCTGCTTATGATAAAGGCCTGTCTGGAGGGGGATAAGAAAGCTTGGAAGACAGTGCTCTGGGGCTTTAAGGCCCTGGCTATGATGGCGGCAGCTCTGGCGGTATATTTTGCCCTTACCCTTCTGGTGTTCAAATTCACAGGGGCAGAGTTCAACGACTATGTAATAGACAATGTAAATTCCCAGGCCAGTATCCCCGGAAGGATACTGATGGCTTATCAGAATTTTTGGGACATCTTTACCTTCCGCAATTACTACCTCATAAGCTCTGAAGCCTCCCGGATAGTACATCTGATACTCCTGGTCTTTATGCTGGGCTGTGTAGTGCTGGCCGCCGCAAGGAAGCGGCAGCTTCTGAACTGGGTACTGATGGCGGCGCTCATTCTGCTGCTGCCTCTGAGTATAAACTGCATGTACCTTATGATGTCGGCTCAGTCCATTCACACTCTGGTGCTGTACAGTTTCGTGTGCTTCTATTTTCTGGCTGCCTTGCTGGCGGAGAAAGCCGGGCCTGCGGTACTAAAACCTGGGAAGGACATCCTGGCACTGCTGATGTGCCTGGTCATATGCTCTAATGTTTATTTTGCCAATATGTGCTATCTGAAAATGCAGCTGCAATATGAGGCGGCAGATTCCTTCTATGTATCCATGATTGCCCAGATAAAACAGACTGAAGGCTTTGACGAGAACAGCCGCCTGGCCATAATAGGGCGGCAGGACAATCTGCTCTACCAGGCTCCGGAACTGGACACCTCGCTGCTGCTTGGCCCCTCGGCCGACCTGATAAATATATATTCCCGGGAAAACCTGTTCCGCCAGTATCTGGGCTTCAATATTGAATTTGCCGATGAAGAGGAGCTGGAGACTATAAGCGCCATGCCGGAATTCCAGGAGATGGCGGAATATCCCTATTACGGTTCTGTTAAAAAGATTGGAGATTATATAGTTGTAAAGTTGGGGTAATGTGAAGAGAGAGCTAAAGCAGTTTTTACTGCTGCTCACAGGCTGCTTTATTTTCTGCTGTCTGTGCAGCTGCGGTTCCCTGGAAAAGAAATTCACCGTATTGGAGGCCGAAGCCTCAGCGTCGGAGGAGAAGTCTGCTCCGGCAGAGCTTGGCCGCTATTGGTACGGCTACTGGTATATCACCGATACCCAGGAGGACTGGAGACCTCTGGAGGGCTACAGCTGGGATTGCTGCGGAGAGCTCAGCTCCGGGGAAAACGGCTTTTCCCTGCTCCTGTGGGATGAGGATATGCCAAAGGACTATTATCTGGCCCGGGTGGATTTCACCCTATATGAGAGCTCTTACTCGTGTACCGGGGGAGAATTTCTGGATATCGACCTGAGACAGGGAGATGTGAGCATAGAGGCTCTGGATGACCAGGGTTTGCTCCTGGAGCTCAGAGGAGCCTATAACGACAACAGTACCGGGAGCTTCTACTACGAGATTCATCTGCGCCCCTGGGGAGATGAATGGCCTCAGGGCAGCGGACGCCCATACCACTACGAGCGCTGGTATCTGCCTCTCATAGAGGCGGGGGAAGAGCCGCCGGATGTGATAGATCCCTACGGATAAATCTAAAAGGCCGCGGAGAGTAATCACTCCGCGGCCTTGCTGTGCCTCATTATTCATGTCTCTTTGCTGTTATGTAAACCGGAACAAAAAGTCCGCCCAGAAATACGACAAATATTGCCGGAAGATAAATGCTGTTATTCAATCCGGGGAAGAAGCTGCGGACTGCAAGCATAACGAGCGTCATAGCTATCGGCGCCCAGCAGCACCAAAAGCGCAGGGCTTTCAATATATAGGGCCAATTGCGGTTGCTGAAGCGAACTCCGGCAAGATTAAGTCTGAATATCCCATCGCTGTAGCAGCTGATGCGGTTTTCGTCGTAATAGTCCGGCAGGCGGTCTTTGGCAAAAAAGCAGAAGTATATGCCAAAGAAGATGGAGAGGAACACTATAGTCAGGCCGCCTGGGAGCAAGTTCCCGATTCCGCCGGTAATAAGGAGATAGGCGGCCACTGCCAGGCTCAGGCAGCTGCTTACTATGAAAGCCAGCTTCATCTGGCGTGAAGCCCGCCCCCTATCTGCCAAGTGTTCTCCGGAAAAGCTGATGGCTTTTTTCACTATTTCCTCCACCTGCTCCATGTCCGGTGAGGCGGCAGTGTCCATGCGCCGGCTCTCCAGAAGCTCCGTAACGCTCACGTCCAGGATATCCGCCAGAGGCAGCAGCATACTCACATCCGGCAGACTCAGGCCACGCTCCCATTTGGATATTGCTTTGTCGGAAATGTTCAGCAGCTCTGCCAGCTGCTTTTGAGTGTAATTTTTTTCCCGTCTCAGCTCAGCTACAAAGCGCCCGAACTGGGCCTTGTCTATTTCATACATCGCCATGCCTCCCGTATCAAGTGCCTATATCATAGCCTCGGGTAAGTAAAAAAGCAACCGACTGTCGGTAGAATCCCTATTTCCGCACAACGTCATAGTTGGACATGTATTGCTTCTGCTGTCAAAGCATGGGGGAGGAATGGTTTAGCGGAAGCTCGGGACGCAAAAGCGTACTGCAGGGACATGTCCGTATTCAGGATATGTAAGATAGAAAATATTTTTAAGTAAAAATTTAGTAAAAAATATTGACTTCACAGGAGGGCTTGTTTATAATGAAATCAGAAAATTTGGCAGAGAAAGGCAGAGGAGGGGCGAAATGGCGACAATAAAGGATGTAGCACAGGCCGCCCAGGTATCTGCCGCTGCGGTATCCAGAGTGCTGAACAAGGATGACAATATCTCCGTCAGCCCGGAGGTGAGGGCCCGTATTTTCCAAGCGGCCCATTCCCTTGGCTATGTTTCTCCAAGGCAGCGCAGGGCTGCCGAACACAAACGAAAGCTGGTGATCGGAGTTGCGGACTGGCGAATCGTCAGGCCGGACCGGCACAATGTGCGCCTGTCCTCCCTCTCCTGTCTGGTGCAGATGATGACTGACGAGTATGAGGTCAGCTTTGAACGTCTTGTTTTTGGCCAGCCCCAAAGAGTTGACGGGGTGATAGCTTTGGGTGTATTCAACGAGGCTGAGGTAGATTTTCTTCGCTCCTTGTCCTTTGCCATTGTATTTGTGAACTCGGACCAGCAGAGCTACGAATTTGACCAGGTGCAGGTGGATTTCCACCGTGGCATGGAGCAGGTGGTCAGCTATCTTCTGGATAAAAAACAGTATACCAGCGTGGGCTATATCGGGGGAATTTACGACGGCGTCAACGGCCGCATAGGCGCTAACCGTCTGGCAGGACTCAGGCGGATACTTGAGGCTAAGGTGGCCTATGAGGAGAAATTCTTCCACGTGGGGGAGATGAGCAAGGAGAGCGGCTACTATCTGGCAAAAAAGGCCGCAGAGGAAAACGCCCTGGCCGAGGCCATGCTGCTGGGCAGCGATGAGGTTGCAGAGGGCGCTTTGGAGGCCCTGAGGGAGCTTGGACTGCGTGTCCCCAAGGATGTGGCCGTTATCATCTATCAGGATGTGCAGACTCTGGAGAGCAAGTGGCCCACCGGCACCTGCCTTGAAATGTACCCGGACTATGTGTGGGAAAATGCCCTGGAGCTGCTGTTTGGACGCATCAGACAAAAACGCAGTCAGGCCGTTACGGTGATGGTGCCAACACATCTGAAGATAGGGGACACGGCCTGAGGCTTATATTATGATTGCAAGAGAGCTTTTCTCTTACAATAAATAAATTTTTTATAATTATTGTGCGACAGAAGGAGGAAAAAGAATGAAAAAAATCCTTGCTCTCCTGTTGGTGAGCGTACTGTGCGTAGGATTGCTGTGCGGCTGCGGCCAAAGCAGCGAGCCTGAGGCCGCAGAGGAGGCTCCTGCAGATGTGGGGACCGAGGCGGAAGCCCCTGCCGGGAACATTGCCATCGAGACTTTGCGAGTAGCTTTCGTCCCCTCCCGTGAACCAGATGAGATAATCACCGCCACTGAGCCCCTGAAGGAGCTGCTCACCGCCGAGCTGGCAAAGCTGGGCTATGATGTGGGCACTGTGGACATCACTGTCGGCACCAGCTATGAGGCTGTGGGCGAGGCTCTCTCCGCCGGTACCGCCGATGTGGGTCTGATACCCGGCGGCACCTACGTCCTCTATGATGATGGCTGCGACGTGCTGCTTACCGCCACCCGCGACGGCCTGTCTATAGACTCCGACAGCGCCAAAGACTGGAACGACAACGCCCCTACCGAGCCCACAACCGAGCAGGTCACCAGCTACCGTGCGCTGATGATAGCCGGCCCCTCCGAGAAGGGCAAAGAGTTGGCTGACAAGGTCAATGCCGGCGAAGAGTTGACCTGGGAAGACGTGAGCAGCGCCAACTGGAGCGTTGCCAACTCTTCCTCTCCCGCCGGATATATCTATCCCTCCCTGTGGCTTCAGGAGAACTTCGGCAAGAACATTACCGAGCTGCCCCACGCCGTCCAGTCCGATTCCTACGGCAGCGCCTTTGCCCGTCTGGCCTCCGGTCAGGTGGATGTACTGTGCACCTATGCCGATGCCCGCCGGGACTATGAAGACGAATGGGTTGGCGAGTACGCCATGAGCAACAGCATTTGGGATGACACCGCCGTCATCGGCGTCACCCCCGCCATATACAACGACACCATCAGTGTCAGCAAAACATCCCCCATTATGGACGACGCCTTTAAGGCCGCCCTGTCCGAGGCCTTCATCAACATTGGCAACACCGAGGAAGGCAAGGCCGTCATTGCCATCTACAGCCACAACGGCTATCTGCCCGCCCAGTCCTCCGACTACGACTCCGAGCGGGCTGCCCAGGAAATGATTCAGACTCTCAACAGCGCAGGCTGATAAACTGACAAGTACATATCTCTGGACGAGGGAGGGAGCCCTGGGCTCTCCTCCCTCCTTTGGAATGGAGAGAAGCAAGGATGATTGAATTTAAAAATGTGAGCAAACGTTACCCCAACGGGTTCGAGGCTTTGAAAAATATAAACCTCAGTATTGAGCAGGGGGAGTTTGTGGCTATTATCGGGCTTTCCGGCGCCGGTAAATCCACCCTCATACGCACTATAAACCGTATGCACGATATCAGCTCCGGCAGCCTCACCGTGGACGGCACCGATGTGATGAGTCTGCACGGAAAAAGCCTGCGTTCCTTCAGGCGGCGCATCGGTATGATTTTCCAATCCTTTAATCTTATTACCAGAACCACAGTTATTAAAAACGTGCTTACCGCCTTTGTGCCTGACCTGCCCTGGTGGAGAGCCGCCTTTGGCATTTTTACAAAGGAAGAAAAGATGAAGGCCCTGGAGTCCCTGGACAAGGTGGGGATTCTGGATAAGGCTTTCGTGCGGGCCGATCAGCTCTCCGGCGGGCAGCAGCAGCGCGTTGCCCTGGCCCGCACCCTGGCACAGAACCCACAGATAATCCTTGCCGACGAGCCGGTAGCGGCCCTGGACCCGGTGACGGCAAAACAGGTTATGGATGATTTCAGGCGCATCAACAGGGATATGAATATCACCGTGCTTATAAACATCCACCATGTGGAGCTGGCGCTCCAATATGCCGACAGGGTGGTAGGCATCAGAGCCGGGGAGATAGTCTATGACGGCCCGGTGGACAAGGTGGACCAGGCGGTGCTGGACTCCATATATCAGGGCGGACGGGAGGAGTCGGCATGAGTTTATACGACAGGATTTTTCTGCCCAAGACCCTGACGCTGCCTAACGGCAAGCAGGTTAAAAAGCCCCGCTCCCGGGCCCCCCTTATTGCGGCGATTTTCCTGGGCATGACCGCCGTGTCCGTGGAGGTCACGGGCTTTGACATGGCTGTGCTGGTCAGCCGTATAAAAGAGTTCTTTGTAATCCTGGGGGATATGATACCTCCCCGCTGGGACTACATGCCACAGATATGGAAGCCCCTCTTCGACACCATTAAGATGTCCCTGCTGGGATCCTTTATCGGCTCCGTGCTGGTAGTGCCCTTTGCCATGCTGGCATCTACCAACATTATCCACAGCCGCATAGTGGTAGCCTCCATGAGACTGCTGCTGAGCATAATACGCACCCTGCCCACTCTGGTCTCCGCCCTTATCGCCACTTACATCTTTGGGCTGGGCACCCTGGCGGGCACTACGGCCATTGCGGTTTTCACCTTTGCCTATATAGGCAAGATACTTTATGAGGAGATCGAGACGGTGGATATGGGACCCTTTGAGGCCATGGAGGCCATGGGTGCCACAAAAGCCAGGGCCTTTATCAGTGCCATCGTGCCCCAGGTGCTGCCCTCCTATCTGTCCAACTGCCTGTTCTGCTTTGAGGGCAATGTGCGCTACGCCTCTATCCTGGGCTATGTAGGGGCAGGAGGCCTGGGCCTTATCCTCAATGAAAAAATAGGATGGAGGGAGTATGCCAGCGTGGGTATGATCCTTCTGGCCTTGTTCGTAACTGTTTTTATTATTGAGACCATCAGCCGGGCCGCCAGGAAGCGGCTGGTTTAAAGGGGGCTCTGCCTTATGGACAAACGTATACAGCAGGCCTATGAGCAGCGGCCTAAGCCCTGGATATTCGAGCTCAGCGTGGCTCTGGTGGTAATTGCCCTGCTGGTCTGGAGCGGCACCGCCGTGGAGACGGCAGGGACTACCCAGAGCGGGGCAAAGATAGCGGCCAATATTCTCTCCGGCATTTTCCACCCGGATACAAAGCTGCTGTTCAGCCTTACAAAGCAGGGGGTCCTGTACCTGCTGCTGGAAACCATATGCATAGCCTTCCTGGGCACCATAGTGGGAGCCATTATCTCAATACCCCTAGCCTTTATCTCCGCATCCAACCTGACCCCAAAGCCCGTGGCCTTTATTGGACGAATAGTCATAATGGCCATACGCACGGTGCCCGCCTTCGTATACGGGCTAATGTTCATTCGGGTGACCGGGCCGGGAGCCTTTGCGGGGCTCCTCACCATGTCGCTATGCTCTGTGGGCATGGTGAGCAAGATGTATATCGAAGCTATAGAGGACTTGGACGTGCGGGTGCTGGAGTCACTGGACGCAGCGGGCTGCACCACCTGGCAGAAGATACGTTATGGCATACTTCCCCAGCTGATGCCAAACTTTGCCTCCACCGCTATATACCGCTTCGATATCAACCTCAGGGACGCCACAGTACTGGGGTTGGTGGGCGCCGGAGGCATAGGCGCACCTTTGATATTTGCCATGAACGCCTACCGCTGGGAAGAGGCGGGGGCCATACTCACGGGACTAATAGTGCTTGTGCTGATAGTGGAGTGGATATCCACCAAAATCAGGGTAAAGCTGGCCAGGGGCTGATATGGACAGAGAATTTAAAATCATCTATACTTCCGATACCCACGGCCATATCTTCCCTGTGGACTATGCCTTGAAGAAAGAGACCCCCGGCGGCTTGTTGGCGCTGGCTGCCCAGACGGAAAAAGACGGCGACACGCTGATACTTGACGGGGGAGACTCCCTGCAGGGTACGCCGCTGTCCCAGTACTATATTGAAAACAGCAGGGACTTCAGTCTGCACCCGGTGGCGGAGAGCTTCAATGCCCTGGGGCTGGACTACTATACCCTGGGCAACCACGACTTTAACTTTGGCTACGCCGCCTTGAGAGATTACATCAGGGCCATGAAGGCCGGATGTCTCTGCGCAAATCTGAAGGATCTTGGCGGGGAGCTGAAGCTGGCCCCCTGGGCAGTTCACACGCTTAAGAACGGCCTTCGCATAGGAATTACAGGCCTGGTGACGGACTATGTAAATATTTGGGAGCAGCCACAAAACATGGAACAGCTGCGGATAAGCGACGCTTTTGAAGCTGCGTCAAAAGCTCTCTCGGAGATGAAAAGCCTTTGTGACGTCACAGTCTGCATCTACCACGGCGGCTTTGAAGAGGATCTGGAGAGCGGACGGCTCCTCTCCGAAAGCGGAGAGAATATAGCCTGCCGAATTGCCCGGGAGCTGGACTTTGATATCCTCCTTACCGGTCATCAGCACATGGCTGTGGAGGGGCTGAGCCTTTACGGCAGCTATGCGGTGCAGCCGCCTGCCAACGCCGGAAAATACATAGAGCTTAGGGCCGGCCTTAAAGAGAGGGGCTTTTGGGCCGAATCGCAGCTGCTGGATATAGGCAGCCGCTGCCTTGACGAGCCCCGAAACAGCCTGCTGCCTCTGGAAGAGAAGGTACAGCTATGGCTTGACAGGCCTCTGGGCTGCCTGGAAGAGGAGGTGCTCCCAGAGCCTAAGCTTGAGGCGGCCCTGCAGGGCAGCCGGGTGGCAGCTCTGTTCAACCTGGTGCAGATGGAGGCCACCGGAGCCGACTTCTCCTGCACCAGCCTGGGTAACGAGCCGGTGGGGCTTTCTTCTCCGGTGACCATGAGGGGAGTCACCGCCGCCTACCTCTTTGCCAACACTCTGGTGGTGCTGGAAGTTACGGAGGAGGTGATCCGCCGCTGTCTGGAGCGCTGCGCCGAATACTTTGAATTGGGTGAAAACGGCCCTCAGGTCTCAAAGGCCTTCCTGCAGCCAAAGGTGGAGCACTATAATTACGACTTCTATGGAGGACTCAATTATACTATTGACCTGCGTCGGCCGCTGGGACAGCGGGTGGTGGGCCTAAGTCTGCCTGACGGCAGCCCGTTAGGGGGGAGAAAATACCGCCTTTGCACCAGCAACTACAGAGCCACAGGTACGGGAGGTTACGAGCTGCTGAGAAGCTGCCCGGTATTGTGGCGGGGCGGCATAGAGATGCCGGACCTGACGGCTATGTATATCCAAAAACACAGTCCGGTAACTTTGGCATGCCCGGGAAGGATGGAGATACTGTTCTGAGCTCCGGCTTGACAGAGCCGACGGGATATGTTTTTATAAATGCTGCAAGCAGAAGGAAAGAAGGTGGATAATGGAGCGGTTTGAATTAGCGCTGAAAGTAATAATGAGAGCCGGCGACGTTCTGCGCCGCAGTCCCATGGGCGAAGACCAGATCAGCAGAAAAACCGACCACCAGGACCTTGTGACATGCCGGGACAAGGAGATAGAACAGATGCTCCGGCAGGAGATACTTAAAAGCTTTCCCATGGACCGGGTCGTTGGAGAGGAATATCCCGAGGACTCGGGAGGCAGCGGCGTTGCATGGTATATCGACCCCATAGACGGAACTACAAATTTTATAAATCAGCGGAAAAATTACGCCGTATCTATAGGCTGCTGGAAGGATGAGCTGCCTGTGTTCGGCCTTGTGCTGGATGTGGAAAGAGAGGAACTCTATTGGGCAAAAAGCGGTGAGGGAGCCTGGAAAAACCGGCAGGACATACATACCTCTTCGCATTGCCATGTATCGGACCTGCTTCTGACTACCCCATGTATACAGCACACTTTCCTGGATGAGCACCCCCTGCGCAGCAGCATGTTGCACCTGGCTAAGGCGGTGCGGGCCGTAAGAAGCCTGGGTTCAGTGGCTCTGGAGCTGTGCCAGCTGGCCTCGGGGGAGGCGGATATGTTTGTGACCATCTGCTCGGCGCCCTGGGACCACAACGCCGCAAGAGTGATTCTACAGGAGGCGGGAGGCTGCATCTGCACACTGAACGGAGAGGAGCTGCCCCTGAACTCAAATACCACCGTGGCTGCTTTTAACTGTCCTGAGATGCGCAGACTATTTTTACAGAACGGATATTAAAATACTCCCGCCGGATTCTTTCCTTGGAAAGAATCCGGCGGGAGTATTTTGTTTAAAAAATTAAAATAAAATTTTAAGCAGAACCAAAAGCAGGGCGCCGGGAATACCGAAGCAGCCGGCGATAAGGACATTGATAAAATT
>CALWYF010000028.1 GCA_944385705.1 uncultured Oscillospiraceae bacterium
GCCTTTATTATCTGCAAAGGCGGCGGACATTAAAGCTGGGAAAATTTTTATGAATAATCAGGCCGGTCCCCTATTGCTCGGTAAAGCCGAAGTTCCGCAGCTGGGCCATGGAGTCCCGCCAGTTTTCCTTCACCTTCACCCAGGTCTGGAGATAGACCTTTGCCCCCATAAAAGCCTCTATATCCGCTCGGGACAGCTCCCCTATCTTTTTCAGCATGGCGCCCTTTTTGCCGATAATGATGCCCTTATGGCTCTCCTTCTCGCAGTAGATGGTGACCTCGATATCTATGATGCCGTTATCCCGCTCGGAGAACTTGCTCACCTCCACGGCGGTGCCGTGGGGTATCTCCTTGTCCAGGCAGCGCAGCAGCTTCTCCCGCACCAGCTCCGCGCAGATCTGCCGCTCCGGCTGGTCGGTTATCATGTCGTCGGGGAAGAAGTGGGGGCCCTCCTGGGCGTACTTCTCCAGCTCCTCCATAAGCTCCTCCACGCCCTCTCCCGTGCGTGCGGAGATGGGCAGGATGGCGTCAAACTTATATAATCCGCTGTAGGCCGCCATGACCTCCAGAAGCCGGACCTTGTCCACTGTGTCTATCTTGTTTATCACCAGCAGGGCGGGAGCCCCCACCTGGCCCAGGCGCTCTATCAGCGCCAGTTCCTGGGGCCCGGGGCTGGCCACCGGCTCGACAAGCAGCAGCACGCAGTCCACGTCCGCCACGCTCTCCTTCACCACATTCACCATGTAGTCCCCCAGGCGGTTCTTTGGCTTGTGAAAACCCGGAGTGTCCATTAGTACGAACTGGGTATCCCCCCGGTTCACTATGGCGGTGATGCGGTTGCGGGTGGTCTGGGGCTTGTTGGAAACTATGGCTATCTTCTCCCCCACCAATGCGTTGGTCAATGTGGACTTGCCCACGTTGGGCCTGCCGCAGATGGTTATCATTGCCGATCTTGTCATTTGTTCCTTCTCCTGTTTCAAGTCTCATCGCCCATGATGGCTTTCTCTCTCTGCCGCATTTGGGCTTTCATTTCTCCCTCGTCCACATGGTCGTAGCCCAGCAGGTGCAGCACCGAGTGGACCGTGAGATACATCAGCTCCCGCTTGAAGCCGTGGCCGTACTCCTCCCCCTGCCTCTCGCAGCGGGGCAGGGATATCATCATATCCCCCAGCAGCACCGCCCCGGTGTCCATGTCCCGCTCGCAGGCAGAGGCATCGAATTTCCCCGGCTCCAGCTCATTCTGGGGAAAACTCAGCACGTCCGTGGGGGCGTCCACGTTCCGAAATTCGCGGTTTACATAATGTATGCCCTCCTCGTCGGTTAACATAACGCTTATGATGCAGGGCTTGTCCACTCCCTCCGCATCCAGGGCCATGGCGGCGGCCTTTTTTATCAGTGAAGCTGCCTCTCTGTGTCCCAGGTTCTTCACTTCCCGGCTGACGTATATCTCGTGCTCCATGATATTATCCCTTTCTGTATCTCTTGGGCGGCGCCTTCTTCACCGGCGTCTGCTGGGGATTTTTCTTGTCGTAGACCTCGTAGGCTTCGATTATCTTCTGCACCAGGCGGTGACGCACCACGTCGGAGCCGGTGAGGGTACAGATGGCGATATCCTCGATGCCCTCCAGTACCTTCATGGCCACTTTCAATCCGCTGGTCTTGTCCTCAGGCAGGTCGATCTGGGTGATATCTCCGGTGATGACCACCTTGGAACCGAAGCCGATACGGGTGAGGAACATCTTCATCTGCTCCCGGGAGGTATTCTGGGCCTCGTCCAGGATTATAAAGCTGTCGTCCAGGGTACGGCCTCGCATATAGGCCAGGGGGGCCACCTCGATATTGCCCCGCTCCAGGTACTTCTGATAGGTGTCCGCCCCCAGCATGTCGAAGAGGGCGTCGTACAGGGGACGCAGGTAGGGGTCCACCTTGCTTTGCAGGTCCCCGGGAAGGAAGCCCAGCCGCTCCCCCGCTTCCACCGCCGGACGGGTGAGGATGATGCGGTTGACCTCCTCCGCCCGGAAAGCGGCCACGGCGGCGGCCACAGCCAGGTAGGTCTTACCTGTGCCCGCCGGGCCTATGCCCAGAGTGATGGTGTTTTTGGCTATGGCCTCACAGTAGCTCTTCTGGCCCAGGGTTTTGGGCTTTATGGGCTTGCCTTTGGCGGTGATGCAGATGACGTCCCCGGCAAGTTCATTTATCTTTGTCTCCTTGCCGTCCTTCACCAGCTTGATGATATAGCGCACGTTCTGGGCGTCTATATTCTCGCCCTTGGCGGCCAGGGTCAGCAGGCCGTTGATGGCCTTCTCCGCCAGCATCACGTCCTCCGCCTCGCCGCATATGTGTATCATGTCGTCCCGGTCCAGCACCTTCACTCCCAGCTCCGTCTCAATGATGCGCAGGTTCTGGTCGAAGGAGCCGAACACGCTGATGACGTGCTCCATTCTTTCAACTTCGATGGTCTTATCTATCATGTGTATTCCTTTCTTAGCCGGGCATATCCACGGCCCGGGCTATATCTTCAAGGCAATGGCTGCGGAGAGTCAGCACATACACTCCTCCGCTCTCCCCCTGGGAAAAGCTTTGGCTCAGCACTTCCCCTTCTAGGTCTTCCAGCAGCTGTGCCTCCAGCTGCTGTTCCATGGCAGCTCTGTCATAGGCCGCCTGAAGCTCCGTTTCATAGGGGATGAGCTCCTCCCGCACCAATGTCACAGGCAGGGCAAAAAGCCCCTCCACACCCAGTTTATATTCATGAATGATTTTATCACATCCGTCAATAGCTTTTCCACTATCAAAATAGAGATTTATCCGTCTTTTTCCAAATACTACCGCAAAGCGGCTATGGCTCAGCAGGCCCGGCTCCTTTACTTCCTCCTCCGCCGGACAGACGGCGCTGAGCTCGTGCCAGGTATCCGCCATCACTTTGGCCTTGGCCCTGACAAATTTGCTGCCGTTGGAAAGGGAATCCATCACCCCGCTCACCAGCAGCTCCCCCTCCAGCACCGAGGCGCCGGGGCTCACCACCGGCTTTCCATTCTCTACGGACATGCGCTTTATTATTCCGCTCTCCGCCGCCACTATGTCCGCCGGGTCACTCTGGGCATATATCTCCGGCTTTTCCTGCCGTTCCACTATTACCGCCACGGCCCGGGAGCCGTTTATATTCACCGTCATCCAGCCCAGCTCCGGCAGCTGCTGCATCATCCGGCTGCGCACCAGGTCGGCGGATATGGAGTATCTGTAAGTACCCAGATCCACCCCGCTGCGGGACAGGGCCCGGAGTATTTGCCCCCGGCTCAGCTTCTCGTTGCCCACCACCTCTATCTCCCATACAAAAAGGGAGGAGATAAACAGCAGCAGCGACGAAGCCAACAGAAAGGCGAGGAGACCCCAGCGCCGTTTTATCAGCTTCCTGTCCCGGCTGCCGCCTTTGGCGCTGAGGACCTTCAGCTCGCACATGCACTTTTCCCCCAGGGCCTGGAGCCGGGGATAGTCCGGCTCATAGACATTCATGCGCAGAGTATACCCATCCACGCACTCAATGTCCCACAGCTCCACAGCCTCCAGAGCTGCGGCGTTCAATAGCCCCTCCACATAGGCCCCGCAGGCCTCTATTCGCAATCTGCCTCTCAGCTTTTCATATATTCTGCCCATGTTATTCCCACTCCACACTTTGTATCCGGCCTTTTATCAGCAGCTCCCGCCGATTCATGGCCTCTATACCCAGACCTGCGCCGCTTATATTAATCCTGCCCCGGCCCGCCGATATCACTATCCGCTCTTCTCCGTACTCCAGCACACCCTTGTGGTTTTCTACCAGGGCCCGCCGGCCGCCGGTGACGGTGAGCTTTGCCGCTCCCAGCAGGGCCTCCTCCGGCAGCTCCAGCCGCTCCGTCAGCTCCTGGGGCAGCTCCTTTATGCTTTTCACCGGCAACACCTCGATTCCGTATATATCTATGCCCCGGCTCATAGCTTGATACATGGACAAGGAGGTGTCCCCTTATGAAAAATCGTCTGCCCCTGCTCATCTGCATCTGCGGCTTTGCTGCTCTGGCTCTGGCTTCCGCCCAGGTGATAGAGCGCTGCCGCTATGCTCTGGACCTTTGTCTGGAGCTGATACTGCCCTCTCTCTTTCCCTTTTTCGTCCTCTCGGGACTTCTCAACCGCCTGGGTCTCCCCGGCTTTCTCGGAAGGCTCCTGGCCGGCGCTGCCTCCCGTATCTACGGCATCTCCGGAGCCGGGGCCTCCGCCCTCTTTATCGGCCTCACCGGGGGCTACCCCCTGGGAGCCGCCTACATCGCCGACATGGAGCGCAGCGGCGCCGTCACGGCCGCCGAGGGCGAGCGGCTGCTGGCCTTCTGCAACAACTCCGGCCCCGCCTTTATAATCGGCGCCGTTGGCGCCGGGGCCTTCCACAGCAGCGCCGCCGGCTTCTTCCTCTACGGCATCCACATCCTCTCCGCCCTACTCACCGGGCTCTTCTTCCGCCGGAAAGATTACTGCCGGGAGATACAGCCGATACAGCTGGATTCAGTTTACATAAGTCAGGCGCTGCCTGAGGCGGTGAAGCAGTCGGTTGCCTCGCTGATGAATGTATGCGGCTTTGTGATGTGTTTTACGGTGCTGGTGGGGCTGCTGGATGTAAGGGGCTATGTCTCTTTGTTCTGCGGCTGGGTCGGGGAGCATTTCGGACTGGAGCTGGCCTTTTGCCATGCAGCCTTTACCGGGCTTCTGGAGTTGGGCAGCAGCGTGGGGGCCATGGCCGGGCTGAACATCACCCCTCTGAACATGGCTCTTGCCGCCGGAGTTTTAGGCTGGGGCGGGATCTCGGTGCATTTTCAGACCATGTCGGTTTTGGCAGGGAGAAATATAAAAGGCGCCCTGCATTTTGCAGGGCGCCTGATAAGCGCTGTTATTGCCGCAGCTTCGGCCTATATGCTCACGCCGCTGTTCTTTTAAAAGGCAAATACAATGCCCACCACGGCGGAGGCGGCAATAAAGAATATGGGGTGCAGGTCCTTGATCTTCTTCACATAGCGGGTAAGAACAAGGAGTACCGCAGCCAGTGCAATGGCCTTGAAGTTGAACAGATCCGTCAAAACTCCGGTGCTCTGGTATAGCTCGGTGTTGAACAGGGCCAGCTTCAGCACCAGGACTCCTGCGGCGGCGATAAGGCCCACGGAGCAGGGGCGCAGACCGTAGAAAGTCGCATCCACATACTTGTTCTGCCGGAATGCTTTAAGAGCCTTGGCAATGAGAAGTATGATGATTATGGACGGGGCAATAATGCCCAGGGTAGCTATCACCGCGCCGGGGATACCGGCAGTGGTAAAGCCCACGTAGGTGGCCATATTCACGCCGATGGGGCCGGGGGTAGACTCGGACACGGCCACCATATCCGCCAGCTGGCTGTGGGTGAACCAGCCGGTGGAGTCAGAAATGTCATAGAGGAAGGGCAAAGTGGCCATGCCGCCGCCCACTGCAAACAGTCCGGCTTTGAAAAATTCGTAGAAAAGGCGCAGATATATCATTTCCCTCTCAGCCCCACTTTCGTAAACAGGATGCCCGCAGCGGCGCAGAGGATGACAAACACTGCCGGAGAGATATCCAGGAATACCGACAGTATGAACACCAGAAGGCACAGGGCCAGAGTGGCCTTATCCGTCACAGATTTTTTCCACAGCTTGGTGACGGCATTGAAAATGAGTACGCAGACACAGACCCTTATCCCGGCAAAGGCCTGCTTTACGGCAGGAATATCCGCAAAGCTGGTGAGTATACCGGCTATAAGGGTGATTATCACCAGAGAGGGGAACACCACACCCAGAGTGGCGATGATGCCGCCCAGGATGCCCCGGCGCTTCTGGCCGATAAAGGTGGCGGTGTTCACGGCAATTACGCCGGGGGTACACTGACCCACGGCGTAATAGTCCATCAGCTCCTCGCTGCTGGCCCAGTTGCGTTTGTCCACTATCTCACGTTCAAGGATGGGGATCATGGCGTAGCCGCCGCCGAAGGTCATGACCCCCACTTTTGCAAATGCAATAAATAAATCAATCAGTTCTCTCATTTTCCAAGGGTCTGGGCAAATTCGTCATAGGCTTTCAGTTTCTCGGCGCACTGCTGGGCATTCTCGCCCCGCACCAGCAGGTACACCTTTATCTTGGGCTCTGTGCCGGAGGGGCGTACGATAAAGTTGCTTCCGTCAGCCAGCTCGAAGTAGAGCACGTTGGAGCCGAAGAAGGGAGTCTTGC
Source organism: uncultured Oscillospiraceae bacterium (assembly GCA_944385705.1). GTDB lineage: Bacteria > Bacillota > Clostridia > Oscillospirales > Oscillospiraceae > Limivicinus. Next base: position 6,251 of record CALWYF010000028.1, read on the forward strand.
CTATTTTGCCCAGGCCAAGCACGAATATGCTGCCGTCGCTGTAGTCTCTGATGCGGATGACCTCCTGGCCGCCGATCTCCGTGGGGGGATTCTCCCGCAGGTCCTTCATCAGCTGCTGCATCTTCTGCAGGCCGTCCAGGCCCGGCATCACCAGGTTCAGAGTCTTTTCGCCATAGTAGCCGTACTTTTCATACAGGGCGTTCATTGCATCCATGAGGGTCATGCCCTGCTTGTGGTAGGATGCGGCCATCTCCGCCACCAGCAGGGAGGCGGTAACTGCGTCCTTATCCCGCACATAGTCGCCCACCATATAGCCGTAGCTCTCTTCAAAGGCAAATATGTATTTATAGCTCTTGGCGGCTTCCCACTCGGCCACACGCTCGGCCATGAACTTGAAGCCGGTAAAGGTATCCTCGAAGTGGACGCCGTTGGCCTCGCAGACGGCTCTGGCCATGCCGGTGGAGACGATGCTGGACAGGGCGCCGGGATTGGCCGGCATGGTGCCGGTAGCTTTCTTGGCCCGGATGATATAGTCCAGCAGCAGCACGCCCATCTGGTTGCCGGTGATGACTTTATATTCATCCCCCACTCTCACCATGGTGCCTATACGGTCGGAGTCCGGGTCGGTGCCGATTATAAGGTCGCTGCCAACTTTCTTGGCCAGGTCCACGGCCAGATAGAAGCCCTCGGGGTTTTCAGGGTTGGGGCTCACCACTGTGGGGAAGTTGCCGTCAATGACCATCTGCTCGGGCACGGGGTAGACATGCTTCAGGCCCAGGCGTGCCAGAGCCTCCGGCACCAGCTTATAGCCGCAGCCATGGAAGGGAGTGTAGACCACCTTGAAGTCGTCGGCCACTTCCTTTACCACTTCCCTGTCTATGGCCTGGGCCATGACCTGCTCCATAAAGGCGTCGTCGGTCTCTCTGCCCAGCATCTCGATAAGGCCGGACTTCACTGCCTCGTCAAAGTCACAGGTCTTGAAGCCGGTAAAGATGTCAATGGCCTCCATCTGCTTTGCAATGGCGTCGGCCTTCTGGGGGGGCAGCTGGGCTCCGTCGGACCAGTAGACCTTATAGCCGTTGTACTCCTTGGGGTTATGGCTGGCAGTGACGTTGAGGCCGGCGGCAGCGCCGTAAAACAGTACGGCAAAGCTCAGCTCCGGAGTGGGCCGCAGGGCATCGAAGATACGCACGCGCACACCGTTGGCTGCCATAACGCAGGCGGCCTCCTTGGCAAAGGTCTCGCCGTTAAGGCGGCAGTCATGGGCAATGACTATGCCCCGGCGCTTGGCCTCCTCCCCTTCAGCGGAGATAACATTGGCAAAGGCCTGGGTTGCATGGCGTATGATATGTACGTTCATATTGTGCAGGCCAAGCTTCATAGTGCCTCTCAGGCCCGCAGTGCCGAACTCCAGGGGAGCAAAGAAACGGTTCTCTATCTCCTTCTCGTCTCCGGAAATGGCATCCAGCTCCTTCCATTCCTCTTCGCTGAGGGCAGGGCTGTCCAGCCAATGCTGATATTCTTCCTTATAGTTTCTCGCCATGATGTTTTCCTCCCTTTTTTTTAGTCTGAGACTTCTTCCGCCTCGGCCCGACACAGTTCCTGGGCTTCCTCCAAAAGAGAGGAAGGCACATAAATGTCCACTCCCTGGCCGCTCATTCCCAGTATCAGCTTGCCGAAGCTTCCGTCTCCCGGGTATATTCTCAAGCATGGTATGCCGTATGCTTCCAGCATGTTTATCCGCAGTTCGTCGCTGAAGTCCAGACTCTTACAGTTGCACAGCAGAGCCGGCGCTTCAGGCTCTCCATTGCCGTCCTTGGGCCAGCGATCATAGAGCCGGGATTGGTTGCTCTTGCCCCAGTCCGTCTCTTTTTCCATTTTATTCCTCCAAAACTCCATAAGAATTTACCATATTATAATACCAAAAGCCCATTAAAACAAGTACCTTTATTCCTTATCAAGGCGCTTCTTTATTGCTGATGGAGCTGAGGTGTTCACGGCGATTATCCCGGCGCAGACCAGCAGCAGCGCCGCCAGATTTTGCGGCGCAAACACCTGCTCGTGGAGCAGCAGGGCAGAGTAGCCCACGCCAAAGACGGGGATGCTGAAGCCATATATTGTGACCCGGCTCGTGCTGTTATATTTAAGCAGCAGACTCCACAATGTAAAGGCCACGGAGGAAGCGGCCGCAAGATAAAGCAGCAGCAGTGCCGAGGCCAAGTTGAAGCCTCCCAGTCTGCCCCCCATGAGCAGGCCTATGAGCAGCATAACAAGGCTGCCGAATATAAGCTGGAAAGCGGTGAGGACAGTGGTGTCCTCCCGGCGGCTCAGCAGCTTGATGGTGACACAGCTGGCGCCGTAGGCTATGGAGCCGATAAGGATAAAGCCCTCACCCAGCAGAGTCACCTCTCCCCCCAGAGCGCCGCCCTTCATATTCATTACCACTATACCTCCAAAGCCCAGGATGCAGCCCAGGCCCTTGCGCCAGTCCATCCTCTCCCCTTTTATCACAAAATGGGCGATTATTATGGCGAAAAAGGTGTAACTGGAATTTATTACAGCGCTTTTGGAGCTGGCACAGTGGGCAAGGCCTATGTAATAGAACACATACTGGGCCGTGGTCTGAAGCAGTCCCTGAGCGCAAAGGGCCGGCAAAGAGGAAGCTCTCAGGCCCAAATGTCCCCGGCGGCTTACGGCGGCATAGGCCAGGGTCATTAATCCCGCCAAAAGGAACCTGGCTCCCCCGTAGAGTATCTGGCTCCCGGAGCCCTGAATGTCCATCATCTGATAGCCCAGCTTTATCAGCGGGAAAGCGCTGCCCCACAAGGCGCAGCACAGCAGCGCAAGGCCGCAGACCACCGCCGGGCGCTGAAACTTTGAGTTTCGGTTATCTTCCTGCATATCTTTCTTTCCTCTTGTCTCTTATGTCTCCCGCTCCCTCCCCTGACTTGGAGCCGGAGTGTTCTATACATTATGTAAACTCCGACGGATGAGCCGCCGGAGTTTACATAATTCAGTATAAATAACTTGCACTACATAATTAAGTTTACATAAGTTTATTCACATAACATTATATGTTATGTCACGGGTCTGCCGGCGTAAAGTCCGCCGGGCATAGGCATTCATATCTTATGCAGCTGGTAGTCCCTGGAACCCAGGCCAATCTTCTGGGCGTGGTCCAGGCAGGACTCCCACTCGGTGTCCGGGTGGTTCATATGGAAAACTTCGTGGTTGTGGTCTTCATGGCCGTACTTTTTAATGTTGTCGTCCAGGCAGCTGCCCTCAATGACGGGCATCTTGTTGCACAAATCGGCGCAGGCCTGGTCCAGGGCCACCGGGTCAAAGGAAGCCAACATACCCACATCAGGGATGATGGGAATATCGTTCTCCGCATGGCAGTCGCAGTTGGGGGACACATCGCAGATGAGAGAGACGTGGAAGCAGGGCCGGTCCTTGCACACGGCATAGGCATACTCCGCCATCTTGCAGTTGAGGAGCTTGAAGGAGTCCTGGAACAAGGGCTTCACTGCGTTTTTGGGGCAAATCGCCAGGCAGCGTCCGCAGCCCACGCATTTATTTTCGTCTATATGGGCCTTGCCGTTCTCGATTATGGGGGCGCCGTGGGCGCAGATTCTGAAGCAGGAGCCGCAGCCTATACACAGCTTCTGATCCACATATGGCTTACCGTCGCAGTGCTGCTCCATCTTGCCGGCTCTGGAGCCGCTGCCCATGCCCAGGTTCTTGATGGCACCGCCGAAGCCCGCCTCCTCATGGCCTTTGAAGTGGGTCAGAGAGATGACCACATCCGCGTCCATTATGGCCTGGCCTATCTTGGCCTCTTTCACGTACTCCAGATTGATTGGCACCAACTGCTCGTTGCTGCCCTTCAGTCCGTCGGCTATGATAACATGGCAGCCGGTCTGGAGAGGTGAAAAGCCGTTGAGATAGGCAGTGTTCATGTGGTCCAGGGCGTTCTTGCGGCTGCCCACATAGAGGGTGTTGCAGTCGGTAAGGAAGGGCTTGCCGCCCAGTTCCTTCACGTAGTCTGCAACCACCTTGGCGTAGTTGGGCCGGAGAAAGGCCAAGTTGCCGTATTCACCAAAGTGCAGCTTGATGGCTGCATACTTATCGGTAAAATCTATCTTCTCAAAGCCGGCAGTCTTCATGAGACGGTGGAGCTTCTTCAAAAGATTTTCGTTGTTTGTAGCTTTAAAGGTGGTGAAAAACACATCTGACTTTGCCACGAGCGATTCCTCCTGAATAGTTTATATATCTTTTGTAATTATAACATTTTCTGCTTCTTTTTTAAAGAGATTTTCCCTGTGTCCGGCTCATTTTCCGGAGAGTATATCCTTGAGTTTCAGGGCCTTGTCTATATTCCCCTCCACCTTCAGCCGGCCCAGCATCACTGCTGCCACAGGGTCGCTCTTGCCGGAGGCTATCTTGAACAGGGTCTCGGCAGAGCAGGTGAATATGGCATCCCGGTCGTAATATTCATAGGGTTCAACATGGAGCTGTCCGTCCTTGACTTCCACATAGAATATGCCCGCAGCATCCCCGGTGATGTTGAACTGATAGGCCAGGTGCTCCCTAAACCGGCTGACATCTACCCCGGCTATCATCCCTTTGACTTTTGAAAACATTTCGTTATAGGTCATGGCAACCTCCGTTTACAAAATCAAGTCGGCTCTCGCCGCTAATATATAGTAACATTTTTCCATGTCCTGGTCAACGGGAAATAAGCACTTCACCCCCAGAACAGCTCTGCCGGTGAATCCCTCTCTATATTGCCTTTTATTCTGTATTCTCACAAAAAAGCATATGCCATTTTCTTTCCACCTCGGGAAATCGTTCTGACAGCTCGTCTCTATATACTAATTTTTCTTTATTACCTGCGCTGAATCTTGGGACAGCTCACAGCAAGTGAAAAAGCAAGTTTACATAACAATAAATTATGGCAACAACGGTGACTGAATGTGTGACTCTGTTACATACAAGAGGTTCCGGTTCTGCTATCATACGGGCACTGCCTTGTAAAGCTATACAAGTACAAGGCGATCCCGAAAAAAGGAGAATTGAAATGCTGTCAAAAAGATTGGCCGCCATTGACAAAAGCCGCTGCGTGGCCTGCGGCGCCTGTACCAAAGTCTGCCCCAGGTCGGCTCTGTCTATATTCAGGGGCTGCTATGCCCAAGTGGATGAAACACTGTGCGTGGGCTGCGGACGCTGCGCCGGGGTATGTCCGGCGGGTTCAATCGATATAAAGGAGAGGGTTCAGGCATGAAGAAGAATCATTGGTACGACTATCTGTGGATATGGTCCATTTTATATTTTGCCCTTGGCTTTTTCAACATACTCTTTGCCTGGCTGGGCCTTATTGATTTTCTGCTGCCCCTTATCTTTGCGGCAGCCGGGGGCAACAAGTTCTTCTGCAACACTCTCTGCGGCCGGGGACAGCTGCTGAACAAATTGGGAAGCAGCTGCAAGCTGTCCAGAGGTAAACCCAGTCCCCGCTGGTTCAGTTCCAAGGGCTTTCGCTACGGCTTCCTTGTCTTCTTCCTTGCCATGTTCGGCAGTATGCTGCTGCAGACTTACACGGTGGCCGCCGGAGCCGCCTCCCTGAGCGAGGCAATAAAGCTGTTCTGGACCTTCCGTGTTCCCTGGGCCTGGGCCTATACAGCCGGTTCCGTCCCGGCCTGGGTTGCCCAGTTCTCCTTCGGCTTTTACAGTCTCATGCTCACCTCCACTCTCATCGGCCTTATTGTCATGGTGCTGTACCGTCCCCGTTCCTGGTGCGCCTTCTGTCCCATGGGCACCATGACTCAGGGCATATGCAAGCTGAAAAACCGGGCAGGCTGAGTTTAGGCTCCCCTTTTACACAGCCTTTGCAGGCTCTCCGCTCCCAGTTCTGTTCACAGCTTCCGGCCCAGTCTGCACCTTGAAAATCTTTCGGAAAAAGTGTATAATCCTGCCGTAGTAAATTTTTACAGGGGGGACACTCCATGGCAGTGGACATGAAGCAGACGATAGCTCAGGCGGCAAAGGATCTGCTGATGGATAAGAGTGTGAAAAGGCTTACCGTGAAGGATATAGTTGAGCACTGCCACATCACACGCCAGGCCTTTTACTACCACTTTGAGGATATCCCCGCCCTGTTCCGCTGGATGCTTGAGAGCAACATCCAGCACAGTCTTCTGGAAGCGCAGTCCGCCAGCAGCGGCGAAGAACGGCTGAGAAGTCTCTTTGTCATGGTCATAAACTCCATACCTTATGTGAAAAAAAGCATGGAGAGCAATTATCGGGAAGAGGCTGAGCGTATTATAAGCCAGTATTTTCAGCGCCTGTTTCAGCAGGTCTGCGACGAGGAGGGCCTGTATCAAAACTGCACCCGTTTTCAGGTGAAGCTCATCCTCCGCTATCACTGCCAGGCCTTGCTGGGTCTCTTTCGCAGTTGGACGGATGAGGATACCAAGAACCTGGACCAGATTGTCCATACGGTTTTTCGCCTTATGACCGAGGGCATACCCCCTACGGAGGGGTCTTGAGGCAGGCGCAATAACATATTGTCTTTTTTTCGGAAGTGTAAAGTTTTTTTACACTTCCGCTTTTTTATCAAGCAATTTGCCTTACATCTCGGGGCTTTTGCTAATTGAGAATTGCTTTACAATATTTTAGTATATAAGCAGTGAGGAGGTATGCACATGGCACATGAGATTCTATCCGTAAAATTGTGTCAGCTGGATGATGATCTGGGGAAGCTGCACAGCCGCATACGGCTCAGCGAGAGCGCCGGGCACGACCAGCTGTGTAGTGAAGTCCAGACTCTGAGGCAGGAATGCGACCAGTCCGCTTTGGCTCTGGGTGATAAGCTCCGGCTTTCAAAGTCGGAATACGCCTCTGTTCTCTATAGCTATTACAAAAAGATGGAGGAGCTTATACGTGACGGCTGTTCCAGGCTCCAGGCTCTGGCCGACCGGCAGCCGGAGGAAAATTCCCCGGCGGAGGCCAAGCTTCTGCTGGCAGAGTATGCCCTGGATTTTGCTCATCAGGCGGCAAACCGGGCACTGCTGATATCCCTGGATGCCATAGACACCCAGCGCCTCATTCAGGACGAACTGGAAAGGAAGGAAATATGAAAGAAGTCAAATCGCCCAAGAAACCCCTGCTGTATTATTACGGCATCGTTCTGCTGATAATCTTAGCTTTCAATCTGTTGGTTGCCCCCCTGCTCAACCAGAATCAGGTGACGGAAGTGGACTACGGCACCTTTATGGACATGATAGACCAGAGTGATATAGGCCTTGTCCAGGTTGAGGACAGCCAGATTATTTTCACCAACAAGGACGAGACCAAAGTATACACCACCGGCCCTATGGATGACCCCACCCTTACGGAGAGACTCCACAACTGCGGGGCCAAATTCGACCGGGTCGTTGAGCAGCCCGCCTCTCCCCTGATGAGCTTTCTGCTCACTTTTATCCTGCCCATACTAATTTTCGTGGGACTGGGCCAGTACATGAGCAAAAAGATGATGGAACAGGCGGGAGGCAAGAACTCACTTTCCTTCGGCCTGGGCAGGAGCAACGCCAAGATCTACGTTCAATCAACCAAAGGCATACGCTTCGACGATGTTGCCGGTGAAGACGAGGCCAAGGAGAGCTTGCAAGAGATAGTGGACTATCTCCATGACCCCAGCAAGTACAGTCAGGCCGGAGCCTCCATGCCAAAGGGTATTTTGCTGGTAGGCCCTCCGGGAACCGGCAAGACCATGCTTGCCAAGGCTGTGGCCGGGGAGGCCAACGTGCCCTTCTTCTCCATTTCCGGCTCGGAGTTCGTGGAGATGTTCGTAGGCATGGGTGCCTCGAAAGTCCGGGATCTGTTCAGGCAGGCTAAGGAAAAAGCTCCCTGCATAGTTTTTATAGACGAGATAGACGCCATAGGCCAGAAGCGCAGCTCCGGCAGCGCCTACGGCGGCAACGATGAACGGGAGCAGACTCTAAACCAGCTGCTCACCGAGATGGACGGCTTTGAAGAGAACACCGGAGTCATCATTCTAGCGGCCACCAACCGCCCCGACAGCCTGGACGCCGCTCTCACCCGTCCGGGCCGCTTTGACCGGCGGGTGCCGGTGGAACTGCCGGACCTTAAGGGCCGTGAGGCTATTTTGAAGGTACATGCCAAGAAGATAAAACCTGCGGAGGATGTGGACTTCCACACCATAGCCCGCATGGCCGCCGGAGCCTCCGGCGCAGAACTGGCCAACATCATAAATGAGGCGGCTCTCCGGGCCGTGCGCAATAACCGCAGCATCGTCACCCAGGAGGACTTGGAGGAGAGCATTGAGGTAGTCATCGCCGGGTATCAGAAGAAGAGCGCCGTGCTCTCCGACCAGGAGAAGAAAGTGGTTGCCTACCATGAGATAGGCCATGCCCTGGTGGCAGCCGAGCAGAGCCACTCTGCCCCGGTTCAGAAGATAACCATTATACCACGCACTTCCGGGGCCCTGGGCTACACCATGCAGGTGGAAACCGGGGACAAGTACCTCATGAGCAAAGAGGAGATAGAAAACAAGATCGCCACCTTTACCGGCGGCCGGGCCGCCGAGGAAGTGGTCTTCGGTTCCATTACCACCGGCGCCTCCAACGACATCGAGCAGGCCACCAAGCTTGCCCGGGCCATGATCAGCCGCTACGGCATGAGCGAGGAGTTCGACATGGTAGCCATGGAGACGGTGCAAAACCAGTACCTGGGCGGAGATACTTCTCTGGCCTGCTCTCCGGACACTCAAAAGGAGATAGACCGGCAGGTTGTGGAACTGGTCAAGAAGCAGCATGAAAAGGCTAAGAACATCCTGATGAACAATCGCTCCAAGCTGGACGAGCTGGCAAACTACCTCTACGAGAAGGAGACCATCACCGGCGACGAGTTCATGAATATTTTGAAGGGAGGCGCAGACAAATGAAAAGTCGTTCCGGTTTCGGCTGGCTCCAGCTGCTTGCAGGCGTTTTGCTGGTAGCGCTGGGTATCTTTGCCTTCAGAGACCCGGCTCTGGCCCTGAAGGGCGTGGTCATTGTCTGCGGACTTGCCGCCATTATAATGGGCATTGCGGATATCATGCTCTACATAAGCGTGGAGCGTTTTACCGGCTTTGGCCCCAGTCTGTCCCTGGTTTCCGGCATACTCAGCGTCATGGCCGGTATAATGCTGGCTGCCTACCCCGGAGCCGGTGTATTGGTTCTGACGCTGCTTTTCCCCATCTGGTTCATCGCCCATTGTCTTTGCCGTCTGTGCCATCTCAGCGCCATCCGCTTCATTGCCGGCAACGGCATATACTATTTCACCATGGCGCTGAATATCATAGGGCTGGCACTGGGCTTTATGATGCTCCTAAGCCCGATCTTTACTCTGGAGACCATACGCTACTTTGCAGGGATGTATCTGATACTTCTGGGCGTTGACAGCATAGTGATGGCCTTCAGCCCCATGGGCAGACATCGTTGAGCATAAGGGGGAGCTGAACCATTTGGACACTATAGCGCTCCTGACAACACTGGATGAAAACTATCTGCCTCAGCTGCAGGTGCTGCTCTTTTCCATATATCTGAACAATCCCGGTGAGAACTGTTCCTTATACCTTATACACAGCGGGATACGTGAGGAGAGCCTTGGCCGCATCCAATCGCAGTGCCGGCACTACGAATATTCTTTTCATCCAATAGCTGTTAACGAGTCTCTCTTCCGGGATGCTCCCGTCACCCGGCAATATCCCAACAAGGAGATGTATTACCGGCTGCTGGCCTCCCATCTTTTGCCCCAGGGCATAAAGCGCGTCCTATACCTTGATCCGGATATTCTGGTTATAAACCCTCTTCGTCCCCTGTGGGAGGTGGAGCTTGGTGGTAAGCTTTTTGCCGCCGCAGCCCACACAGGGATGACGGAGCTGGCCAATAATGTAAACAGGCTTCGCCTTGGTACCCAGCAGGACTACTACAATTCCGGAGTGCTGCTCATGGATCTGGAAGCGGGACACCGGGAGATCGATCCCCAACAGATATTTGCTTTCGTGGAAAAGCACGGCAGAGAGCTGCTTTTACCTGATCAGGACATTTTAAACGCCGTCTATAGTGATAGGATACTGCCTCTGGAGGACGTGCTCTGGAACTATGACGCCCGTAATTACAGCAGCTATCTGCTGCGCAGCAGCGGCCTTTGCGACCTGAACTGGGTCATGGAGCACACCTCCATCCTCCACTTCTGCGGAAAGGAAAAGCCCTGGAAGCCAAACTATCACCATCGCTTCGGCATTCTCTATCTGCACTACATGCAGCTGGCAAGGCGGGATTTGGACGGCAGACTCTCCGGCTGAACATCTCAGTCTCCAGCCATCTATCTTTTTTCTTCAGGTTCACCAAAATTTTTCAAAGCCTTTGCCGGCAAAGGCCAGGCTGGGGCCACACAGAGGATCTTGAAGCTGTTTTACCTTTACAATTCACAATCAAATTGCGGCAGGGATTTTTCCCTGCCGCAATTTTTATGATTTGTTTGCCGAGTTTATTTTGCTTCTGTTACAGGACCAAGCCTGCTTCCGGGTCCTGCCTGCTCTTGCTTCAGGCTACCGCCTCTTTGGGATACACAAAGTGGCTGATGGCAGCCTCCAGTATATCTTGGTAGAAGGGGTGGTCTTCCGGCAGGTCTGTGAAACCGGGATTCAAAGGCTCAAGAGTCTCCAGATCGGGCTCTCTGCCCGCCGCCTTGTTTGCCGCAGCAGCAGCCTCGCCCCTGCTTATGATATCCTCGGGACGGAAGGAGCCGTCCTCGTCCAGCTCTATCCAGCCCAGGTTCAGAGCGGTAATAACCGCCTCATAGGCCCAGTGGCTCTCATCCATGTCGGAAATATCCGGCTCAGGCAGGGTCTGCATCTCGCCTCCCATGCGGCAGTAGAACCAGACCAGCAGTGATATGAACTCCGCTCTGGTGATCTCTCTGTCGCCGTCGAAGAGCTCATCCAGCTCCCAGCCCTCAAAGGCGCCCATGTGGTACAGGCTCAATATGGCCTGATACATTGGGTCGTCCTCTCCCAGATCCCGGAAGGGATTATCCCCGGCAAGGGTCTGGGGCATGCCCAGCAGGATGTAAATCATCTGGGCGGCCTCGGCTCTGGTGAGGGGAGCATCAGGTCTGATGCGGCCTTCCTCATCGGCAAAGAGGTAGGCGGGATGGTTAATCCTTCCGGGCCAGTTTATCCCCGGGCAGGAAAGTCCGTGCCGTCTAAGGAACACCAGGTCCAGACGGGAAGTCACATCTATCTCTCCGGGTACGTTGATATCCAGAGGATTGTCCTCGCTGCCTACGGTGCCGCCGGCATGTATCTCCAGATTTTCGGAGTCTATTGCGGGCTTGCCCTCATTCTCCGGCTTATCGGTGACGGAGCCGTCGGTGGTTATAACCACGTCTTCCTCGGCATCGATATGGTCGATGACTATATCTCCGTCGCTGTCGATATAGACATTCTCGCCCTCGCCGCTGAATTCCCCGGTCTGGATCTTGATAGGCTCATCCTCGCCGCCTATGTCTCCCTCCGCCGTCAAATCGGTGGAGCCGGAGATGATATTGTTATCATCGCTCTGGGGATTGGCATCGGTGATGTCGCCCTCAGACTGGATATTGGCCTCGTCATCGGCAATTATCTGGTCTATCTTGGTATCCTTGAGGTTGATGATGTTTACATTCTCGCCCATGGCCCCAATGGTATCGGCATAGGTATAGATGGGCTCTTCCTTGGTGCCGGTGTCTCCGCCGATGCTGTTGAGAGTCAGGTCCTCAGCGGTGAAGCTGGGCTCGCCGTCGTCATTGGTGGGGTCGATACTTCCAAGAGAGTCTATCCTTATCTCGTCGGCGGTCATGGGATCGGTATTCAAAGCCTCGTCGTTGTAGCTTTCAATATAGATACCCTCAAGCTCCTTACCCTCGCCGCTTTCTATGGAGGTAGTTCCCCCCACATTTATGCTGAGACTGTTGTCTCCCTGGCCAACGGTGCCGCCGTTTTCCATGTTGATGTCCAGATCTCCGCCGGCGGTGATGGAGGCTTCGGAGTTTTCAGCCTTCTCTCTGGCCTCTTCCAGCTTCTGCTCAGCGGCTTCCGCCTTCTTTTCGGCGTCTGATTTTTCTTTCAGCAGCTGGTCCTCATGGTCCTTCTCCGGCTGGTATTTGTCCAGAAGCTCCTGAAGCTGCTTGTCGATAGAATCCAGCTCGTTCTGTATATCCTCAAGCTGCTTTTCTATTTCAAGGCGTTCCGCCTCAGTGGCAGGAATCTGGTTCTCCAGCTCTGTCTTGTCCTCCTGAAGCTCTTGCCGCCGCTCTTCCAGCCGCTCCATGCTGTCCTCCAGGGGCTTGAGGTACTCCCGCTCCGTCTCCAGACGCTGCTTCAGTGCCTCCAGCTCTGCCTGGGCCCGGGCGTTCTCCGCCTGGGCCTGGGCAAGTTCCTTGAGGGCATCGCTGCGGTCGGTATCTGTGAGCTTGCTGTCAAGATTCAGAAGAATGTCGCCCTGAGCCGTAATCTTATCCACAGTTATATCTCCCGTGGTCTTGTCAACGGTAATGTCACCCTGGGAGTCCATTGTAAGCTGGCCGCCTACGTGGAGCTGTTGAATATCTGTACTGCCGTCAGGTGAAGTCACCTTCAGGTCTCCGCCCACATCCAGCTCGCTGGCATTCAGATCGCCCTGAGTATTGGAAAGCTCAAGGTCCTTATCCGCCTGGATGTTCAGCTCACCCTCCAGGCTGTCGCCCACCATGCTGAGGTCCTCGCCGGTGGTGACGAAGGTGTCGCCCTGGGAATTGGTAGTCAGCGTCCCGCCTATCTCCACATCCACAGGATTCTCGCCGCTGCCTATGCTGCCCTTGGGCACATCCAGCTGGGCATCTCCGCCGGTGGAGACGTTCGTGCCGTCGGGATTGGGATTGGAGTCCACCAGGTCTCCCTGGGGTACGCTGAGGCTGATGTCTCCGTTATTGGTGCTGCTGACCTTATCCACGCCCATGTCTCCGTATATCTCGGTGATTTCGATATCGCCGGGGGCGGTGGCGGTGAGGCTGGTGGAAACATCGTTCTCTCTGACGCTGATGGAGGTAAAGTCTACCTCAAAGGCCATTTCCAGCTCACCGGTCTGGGGATTGCGGGAGATAGTCCAGCTGCCGCCGTCTGCGGGCATATCCTCAGGCACCACATACTCCCCGCTCACCGGGTCGGTAGCTACGCCGTCGATATTGGCCACGGTATGCTCTATCCAATCCTGCTGATCTGTGGTGAGATCCAGGATGCTGCCCTCGGTTGCCTCAAGCTCAATTACGCTGCCGGTGACATTGGTCTCTCCGGCTACGCCCAGAATATTGGGCGCCGTGAGGCTCACGTCCTCATAGACGGAGACTATATCTTTTGCTGTAAAGGTACCTGCATCCTGGGTGATGGTGATGCTGCCGTTGTTGCTCAGGCTGGTCTCGCCTTTGGATTGGCCTATGTGGGCGCTGAAGTCTCTGAAGTCTCTGGTATCCTCCACAGGTTCGGGATAATCCACATTCTCCCAGAAGCTGCCGTCGTCGGCTATGAGGGCCCTCTTTTCCTCGTCGCTCATGGCATCCCAGTAGAGCTCTGTCAGGGTATCGTCATCCACCAGAGGATTGCCTTCATCGTCTTTCTCTTCCAGGGCTGCGGTGAGCAGCTTCATGAACTGCTCCTGAGTCCAGAGCTCGGGCTCAACTGTTTCTTCCAGCAGTTCTCTTATCTCTTCTTCGGTAAAGACATCAGTGACCAGCTCCTCAAGCCGTTCCCTGTCAAGGGCGCCGTCCGTATTCTCCACACTGCTGAGGAAGTACTCTGCCAGTTCCTCCGGGGTCTGGGCTTCCAGAGCGGTGGAGAACATGCTGTCCTCAGCATCCAGATCGTCAATAAGGTCGCCTTGGATACGGTCGCCTTCTTCGTCACGGCCGCCTGCCTGCTGGGGAGGTACATAGTCCAAATCCTTTGCTTCGATCCAGATATCCCCTGCCCTGGGTATCTCCATGGTCAGGCTTTCGGGGATATCCACGATGAGAGGACTATCCACCTCGCCTATGCTCTTGTCTCCGGAGACGGTAAGTGCGGGCTTTGCATCCGGGGCCACCCCGGAGGTGTTCGTCTCGTTAATGAATATCACTGCATCGCTGCCGTCGGGCAACAGCCGTCCAACCACGCCCTTGGCGTCCAGGAATATGGTGCCGGAGCCGTCGTCGGAGGAGATGCGCTTAAAGCGGATATCCCCATCGGATCTGTATTCCACTGTGCTTCCGTCGTCGGCATCCACTTCGTTGATGATTATGTCCTCTCCGGCATCTTTGTAGATTTCACTGCTGTCAGCGTCCAGACTGTCGGAGCTTATGCTGCCGCCGGCATCCAGGTCCAGGGTGCTTTCTGTGAAGTTCACATCGCCGGTGGTGATATTCCCGGTCTCGGCATCCATGGTCACGTTGCTGCCCTCAGCGCCGCTCACGTTGCCGGTGTCTATGCTTCCGCCGGCATCCAGGTCCACAGCGCCGTTTTCGGAACTGATATTACCGGTAAATTCAATGTCCTTGCCGGCATCCAGGTCCGCCGTTCCATCGTTAATGACATTCATGTTTCCGCCGAAGATGCTGCCTCCCGCATCCACATCCAGAACAATGCCGTCCACAACGATGTCCGGGTGGAGAGTGACATCCTCGGAAGAACTGATATAGGTATCTGTACTCAGTACTTCCTGGCCTTCCAGGTTCCTGAAGATGAGCTCGCCGGTGCCGGTGGATATCTCCAGAGGATCGCCGGGAGTGCCTATGCTGCCGAAGCTGTGGCTGTAAATTATCACGTCACCGTTATTGGTGCGGATATCCATGTCATCCTCAGTGTAAACATCCGGGTCGAGCTGCTGCAGGAGCGCATCTCCGTCACGGATAGTCCCCTTCAGGTTCTCCATGTTGATGATTACCTGCTTGCCCTCGCTCACGGTCTCCACATAGCCGATGTGGTAGAGAAGTTCATCGCTGGCATCCGCTTCAAGGGTCTGGCTGAATTGGGCGTCGGGATTGGTGGAGAAGACGCTGCCGTCAGAACCGGTGACCAGGTCAAGCTGGTTGAGCTCATAGTAGATCTCGTCCCCGTTCCGGCTGATGGTGAGGTAGTCGGTGCCGCCATAAGATACGGTCCCTACCAACTGGTATTTTCTCTCCTGAATTATCAGGCCGTCCTTATAGGAGCTGTAATCCTTGATTCCGCTGGTCGGAGTAAAAGTGGCTTCCACCCAGGTCGTTCCGCCGGTGTTGTAATAATACTTTCCGGTGAAGTCCTTGGCAATGACATCGGTGAGCCGCTCCAGGTAGATGCCCTGGTCCTTCAGGAACGTGACCTTGGGACCTGCGGAATTATCCCTGGGCAAAACGGAATAGAGAATCTCCAGAGTCTTTTCCGGGCTGCACTGAGCAATAGAGCCATTCTCATCCACGTAGGTAAGGTTATTGTTGTACAGGGTGTATTCCACGCCGCCGTACATTACCTTGCCTTCATTGTTGTAGTTCAGCTCTCTCTTCTCGCCCAGGTCGCCCAGGACGGAGGCCACGATGCGGGTGGAGGTATAGGTCTCACCGTCAAACTTGGCGGAGAAGTCATCCTTGATGTTGAGCACCAGGCCGCTGCGGGTGAGATACATGGTATCGCTTATCACGTATCCCTTGGTGATTTTCTGTCCGCCGTCCGTCATCTGGTTTTCGGGGATGTCTACCTCTCTGATGTCAATGTCATCCAGCGGCCCTATTATCAGAAGCACGGACTTGCCGCTGTTGAGCACGCTGCTGCTGCCGTTGGAGCCAAGGTCATTTGCATCATCGTCGGCCCCCTCGGCCCCGCCGGGACGCAGGACCAGCTTGCCGGCCAAGATGTCGCTGTTGGTCTTATAGTTGGACAGCTCCATATCATCAAAGTTTACATCGTTATTGCTCTTGTCTTTGAGATATCCGTCCTTGCCAACATATTTCAGCAGAGTCCTGCCGGTGGGCTCACTATAGGTTACCTCCTGCTGCTGTGTAGCCGTCAAGCTTGTGTTGCCGTCCTTGACCGGTTCGTAGTTCTGGCTGGAGTCGTTGAGCTGATAGATACCGTTGCGATAAACCACGGTCACTCCGTTTACGGGAGCGAAAGTGATGCCGCTGAGAGTATAGAGCTCATACACCTTGTCGTTCACGGCGGGAGTATTCAGGAGGTCGATGTATACCTGCTGGTTGTCTATCAGATAGTCCTTCCACTCTTCCTTGCTGCTGCTCTCATTGTATTGGAGTATCTGGAGCTTCTGCTTGGTTGTGGTCTCATCGGCCGGGTCCGTAGCATCGGGAGTAATAACCGTTTCAGCAGATACCGTTCCGTCCTTGTCCGTGACGGTGTACTTCCATGTCACAGTCCCTTCATCGTCCTCGGAGCGGGTAAAGGTATAGGTATTATCTCCCTCTTTGACCTCGTACTTGTCCTGACCATCCACCAGAGTGATAGTAAGGTTGACGGTAGTATTATCCACCTTTATTGTGAAGCCCTTCGTGTCAAAGGAGATGTTTCCTCCCACAGGCTGCACCTGGGTAACTCCGCTCATGCTGGGCGTGACTATCTTATAGCTGCCGGCAGCATCATTTACCACATAGAGGTTGTACTCGGGATGGCTGTCTATCAGATAGCAAGGCTGACCATTGTATTGGAGGTCGGCTTTGGTTTTCAAGTAAGACCAGAGTTCCTCGCCGTCAAAGCTCAGGGGCTTACCGCTGGCATCCAGGAACTTGTACCGAATCTCGGTTTTCATTTCCTCTTCCAGCTCCAGCTCATTGCTGAGCTGTCCGGTCTCTTCATCGTAATCGGCGTAGAAGCTGCCGTCAGGGCCTACATATACGGTGGTCCCGTCCTGAAGCTCATAGGAGGTGCCTGACTCATGGTACTCTGTGGACAGAGTGGCGGAGGCGGGCTCCATCTCCACATAGCTTATGCTCAGGTCGTAGCCGTACATGTTATACCATTTCACCTTGTACATCTGGGTCTGCGAACCGTTATCGTTCTGCCTGTAGTAGTTGAACTCCGTGAAGTAGAAGCTGTTCTCCCGGGCGTCTTTTACCCTGGTGTAATTTGTGTCAAGCGTTATGCCTTTGTCGGTCTTGACCTCAGAGAGCACGGTGGAACTCACGTTTGCAGACCAGACAATGTTCTTTATCCGGTCCACAAAGTCCTGGTACTGGGCATCCACCTGAATCTCCGGGTCGATAACGTAGCCCAGGCCGGGGATGGACTTTACTGCAAAAGAGGTATCGCCTATCCACAGCTTTTCATTGTCATTGGCATCAGCCTTCCAGGTAACATCCTGTCCGGAACCCAGGAAGTTTTCAATGGTGAATATCTTGTCGGCATATATCTTCAAGTTATTCAGATTCTTTGCCGGGCTGGATTCGTGCCTATTCCTGGCAGCCGGGTCGAACTGAGCCTCGTAGTAGGTATTGCCGTTGTTGAGCTTGTTGGTGTGGACAGAGCTTCCGTCATCGATTATGAGCTTATCCTGATAGAACTGATCCTGGCTCTGCTCCGTGGCCTCCTGTTCACTGGGAGAATCCTTCAGAATGAAGAAGCTCATGCTTCCTGCCGCCTTATCATGGACCAGGATGTAAAAGGTCTCCTTCTCGGCCAGCTTATCCATAGTGGGTTCGAACCCGTTGAGCAGGTAGTAGTCCACGTTTGCGCTTATTTCTACTTTCTTCAGGCTCACGTCCCACTCATGGACGGACATAACGGGATTCCCGTCATCGTCCTTCTCCCCGGTATCGTATTCCTCGCTCAGACGTATGGTTATCCTGGGCTTTCCTTCGGCAATTCCCCACCAGCTATCCACAACGGACTCCATCAGCACCTCGTAGGAGGAGTCCTCCTCCACGCTGAGCTGACCGGTTATGAGGTTGATGGAGATGCCCTTGGCAAGGCGTATCTCTACCACATTGCCGCTGCCGTCCTCTATAAATTCATATTCGCCCACCGCCATCTGGGTGCCGCCCTCTTCTATGCGGGAGACATTGCCGTAGGCGTCCATGTAGAAGACGGTGCCGTTGGGCAGAAGATAGCTATACAGTCCGCTGGCAGCGTCATAGCTCTGAATATAGTGGTCCAGCAGATCCTTCCCGGTGAGGGTATACTCCGCAGTGAGCCTGATGTCTGCCGCATCGGTTATATAGCTGAGAGTTCCCGGCTGAGGTATGGTGACGGTATTGGTTCCGTCTATCATAGTGGCCTCAACGCCGTCCAGCAGGTTCAGGTATACATTGCCTTCCAGAGAGACCACACGCTCGATAATCACCGGGTCGGTGTGCTCTTCTATAGTGTTTCCGTCCTTGTCCACTACATAGAGGATGACGGGGATGACATTGACATACACATCGCCTACGGACTCGGTATAAACCCGGCCGTTGGACCCAGAGAAGGTATAGAAGTTAAAGTAATTATCCTCAGTACCCATGGTTGCCGGGCCTTCCACCACCAGCTCGTGGGCCCAGATGGGATACACGCTGGTGCCGGAGGAGATGTTGGTAACTTCTTTCACTGCATCCAGGCTGCCCCGCCTGTCGCCGGTCCAGATGAAGCGGACAGGGCCTTCGTGGTTGGAGATAAAGCCGTTCACGAAGACATTGCCGCCGCCGCTGGTGAGCACCTCTATCTCGGGTGCATCATACTTGACGGTCTGCACATTATAGCCTACGCCGGAGACTGCGGGCAGGATATAGCCCTCGTTTCTGGTGTAGATGGCATTGAGGGTGATGCCTCGGTCGGTGCTGTTGGTGATTATCACTCTGGGGAGCATGGCTTGGTCGTACACCTTCAAAGTCACTTCATTGCCGTTGTCGGCGTAGATGAAGGCCCGCCCCTGGAGGTTGTTGGATATATCCAGGAAAATGATGTTCCCGGAGCCGGTATCCTCATAGAACTTGACAGGTTCCTTCACGCCCACTTCCCGGATCAGCAGAGCGCCGTTGTAGTAGGACACGTCGATGTAAATGCCGGCCGCCGCATCGCTGAGGTAAAGGACCGTGCCGCCGTCCACAAAAGTATTGCCGGTGGAATAGAATCTATGGTTGTTCTCAGTCTTTTTGACTATTGCTCCGCCCTTCCTCAGGGTCACATCTATGCGGTCGCCTTCAAACTCATAGTCGGTGATACTGAGTCTTGCGCCGCGGAATATGACGCCGGGGCCAATCACGGTGCCGTTAACAGCTCTGGTCATGCCGTTAGCTTTTGCCACAGCTTCGCCCAAGGCGTTGAGCTGCACGGTAGCACGCACGTCGATATTGGCCTCCCGGTAATCCGGGCGGGTGGAGGAGTAGACCGTGGTGGAATCGTGGCCGGTGATGTCTGCATTCAGCACGTTTACCTTAGCAGTCAAGTTGGAGTTAGGCGTGCTGGTTGCGTCGATATTTGCGCCCAGAGCCGAGCCCTTTGCGTACATGTTGATGTACACATAGAGCTGGGCGATATGGGAGATGATGTTCACATCCCTGGCCTCTATAATGGTCTTGTCTCCGCCGGATTCACCCACCTGCACGTCGGCAGTGAGATCCAGTGTTACCGTGGCGCTGGCCTCGGGTCTGACGCCAAGGCCGGAGGCGTCCACGCTGGCGGTGCTCTCCACGCCGGTCTGAGAGGCTTCGGAATTGATGTTCACCGTATTGAAGCGGCTTCGTATCCCTGCGCCGGAGCCCACGCCGGTGCTGACATTGCTGTCGATATCCGTTTTCAGCGTGGCGTAGCCCATGGCCACAAAGCCGCCGGAGCTTATCTTGGAGAGAGTGACTATGGAGTCCTCGCTGCCGCCGGCAGCCAGGATGTCAATATCTCCATAATTGGTTGTGATGCTGCTGCCGTCGTCTATGGTGACGTTCACGGTGCGGTTGAGCACGTTTTCGGCAGTGAGGGAGCTGCCGGTAATGAATCCGCCGCCGTCGGCATAGGTCTCTGCCTTCATGTTCGCCTTGGAGAAGGCCTTAATGACCGCCGCCTCATAAGCATCCAACAGGCCTGAGATGTTGATATTGTTCTTTATGGTGACGGTATTGCTGCCGTAAGTGTGGTCGGCATTGAAGCCGCCGCCTATACTGCTGCTGCTTATACTGCTCTCCGCTTTGGCGGAATCCTCGGAGAGGATGTTTATGCTGCCGCCGGCAGAGACGAGCTGAGCTCCGTCGGTCACCAGCACGTCGGTTTCATACCAGGCGGTGGTGGGCAGGGCTTTATCGCTTATATTGCCGATAATGCCCACACTGATACCCTTTTGTATCTTGGCCCTGGCATTGCCGGTATTGTATGCTCTCAGCTCAATATCGCCCTCTGCCGTGACGGAGCCGCCCTTGACCTGGACGCTCACCTTCTGGGCGCTGGCCTCGCTGCCTACAGAAGCCGAGGCAGTGCTGCTGTCGGTATCCAGCAGTCCTCCTCCACCGCCGGTATTGGCCGTGGAATTTGAGGAGGTGTTGCCGATGGCTTCCACCACCACGTCTCCGTCGGACTCAAGGGCCACATTCTCCAGCCAGGCTGCAACGGTATCGCCGGTGCTGCTGGTGGACTCATAAACGCCCACGGTGGCCACAACGCCCACGTCTACGCCGCTGGCAGTCATAGCCTCGGCCTGGGTAAAGGACTTGGCCGTCAGCTCCAGGGCCGCCGCCTTAATGGCTGCCTCTTCCCCAAGGCCCCTGATGTAGGCCTCGTTGGAGGTCTTGCTCTGGGCATTCGCCTTATTCACCTTGACGCCCACAAGATTCACACTGACGCCGCTGCTGCCGCCGGTATAGCCGTTGACCGCTTCCGCCTTACTGTCGTTTATGAGGGACCGGACGGTCATTCTGCGATAGGCCGTCATATTATCCTGGACTTCGGCAAAGGCCTTCTGCTCGCCGCCAAGGGTGGCTTCCACCTGGTTTACTGCCACATTGACGCCGCTGACGTTTATCTTTCTCTCCCGGCCATTTGCCAGGGCCTCCAGCCTGCTTGCCTGGGCCAGGATGTCCGCTGCGCCGTTTACAATCACGTCTCCGGCAGCTCTCAGATAGGCCTCGGCCTTTGTGGCCGTATTGGCGTTGGCATTGTTCACACCAACGTCCACAAGGCTGACTGCAACGCCTCCGGCAGAACCGGTGGCGGCTTCGGAAACGGAACCATAGTTATTCTGTATGCTCAGGCTGCCTGCCGTCACATTGCCGGCATCTGCAAAGGAGTAGAACTCCCCTTCCGCCTTTGCGTCGGTATCCAGCACGGTGACGCCCACCACACTGATATTGTCTGCCGGGAAGATAACATCGGCAATAGCTCCGCTGTAGGCATTCAGCCGAGTGCTCAGCTGATTATTGGCCTTTATATCTCCCTTGGTGCGTATATGGGCCGAGGCCAAAGCCTGCATCTTAGCCTCTGCGGTAGAGACCTTCCCGCCCACTATATTTATGCTGGCGGAAGCGTCACTGGAATTGAGATAGTTGCTGCCCACCCGGGCGTCCGCCCCGGTGACATTGGCTCCTTTATCCGTCACGTTGAAACGGGAGTTTACGCTGAGGCTGCCCCCGGTGGAGCTGACGGAGATGTCGCTGGACGCAGTCTGGGCATTCTGGGCATCGCCGATGTATGCCTGGTGGTCTGCGCTGACTATGGCCTTGACCACGTTCACCGCAACTCCCAACGCATTCATGTCTACCGCCGTGCCCTCTATCTTGGCCTTGGCTTGGGCATCGCCCAGTGCTTCCACCAGGACGTTGCCGGCGGAGCTCAGGCTGCCGCTGCCGCCGATATAGCTATGGGCTATGGTGCCCGCATTGGCATAGGCCACATTGGTGTCTACACTCACTGCACCTATTCCCAAGCTGGGCTGTCTGGACAGGGCATCTGCCAGGGAGTGGTACTCGTTCTTTACGCTGATGCTCTGTACATTGATCTCCCCGCCATTGCGGCCCTCCACATAGGAGAGGAAGTCGCCGTCGGCTCTGGCATTGATTACGTTCACACCCACGGACAGTCCGTAGAGGCTCACATCCTCTTCCTGAGCATAGGCTTTGGCATAGCTCCAGCCCTGGGCCAGGACGCTGGCCGCCTTGCCCTCTGCGACCGTCACGTCTTTCATATAGGCGTGGTTCTTGCTGTTGTTTCTCGCCTTGACCACATTAGCTTCTGCGGAAATGAGGCTAACGCTGCCGCTGCCCTTAAAGCTGTTGCCCAAAGCGGCGGTGGCGCCGGTGTTTGCAGTATTGTTCAGCTGGGCATTTACGTTTATAGAAGCATCGCTTATATCTATGCCCTGGATATAGGCCTCATTAGAAGCGTCCAGCTCGGCCAGCAGCACATTTGCTGCTATCTCCACTCCTGCCAGGTTTATCACAGGTGTGATGTTATAGGCGTTGGAGAGGGCCGTGCCCCGGCTCAGCACCTGGATGGCATTGGCCGTCAGCTTGCCGCCGTTGCCGCTTATGGCTGCGGTGCCTGCGCTGTCGGCATTGGCTATGGCCAGGTTCACCTGAATACTGCCTGCCGAGGCCTTTGCGCCGCCGGCGCTGGGGGCCACCACCGCCTCGGCATTTGCCGTATATTCGGCGCTGACGTTCACGTCTCCCGCCTGGGCGCTGCTGCCATCGGGCAGGTCAAGCTGGGCAGTGAACTCGCTCTGGGAGTAAGCCAGGTTCACCATTACCGCCGCCGTAATAGCGGCCAGATCCTGATTCAGGCTCTGGGACAGCACATTTGCGGTGCCCTCGCTCTTCACGGTGAGGCTGCTGCCT
>CALWYF010000029.1 GCA_944385705.1 uncultured Oscillospiraceae bacterium
ACCATGGCCTACCGCATACCCGTGGCGGTGCTGGCCCTGGCCCTGATGGCGGTGAACGTCCTGGCCAGCGATGCGGTGCTGGGCGCCAGAAACTGGCTGGAATTCGGAGGCTATTCCTTCCAGCCTTCGGAGATTGTGAAGGCCTGCTATATCTATGTGGGTTCTTCCACTCTTGAACGGCTCTTCTTCCGCCGGAACCTCTACGGCTTCATCGGCTTTTCCGCCCTCTGCGTGGTGGCTCTGGCCCTTATCGGGGACTTCGGCACAGCCCTGATATTCTTTATTACTTTCCTTATAATTTCCTACATGCGCTCCGGCAGCCTGGGCACCGTATTTCTGGCGGTGTCCGCCGCCGGTCTGGCCGGCTTTCTGGCCGTCACCGTAAAGCCCTATATCGCCCAGCGCTTTGCCACCTGGGGCCACGCCTGGGAGGATGTGTACGGGGCGGGCTTTCAGCAGACCCGGGCCATGTCCGCCGCCGCCTCCGGCGGCCTCACCGGCAAGGGAGCGGGCTTCGGCTGGCTGGACGACGTCTTTGCCGCCAACACCGACATGGTCTTTGCCGTTGTCTGCGAGGAGCTGGGCCTGATCGTGGGTCTGTGCATGGTGGCCGCCATGCTGGTAATGGCCTTCTTTGCCGTGCGCTCCGCCCGGCGGGGCCGCTCCGCCTACTACCCCATAGCCGCCTGCGCCGCAATGGCCCTGCTTCTCAGCCAAATGTCCCTGAACGTCTTCGGCTCCCTGGACCTGCTTCCCTTTACCGGAGTCACCTTTCCCTTCGTGTCCCGGGGCGGCAGCTCCCTTATCTCCTGCTGGCTGCTTATGGCCTTTATAAAGAGTGCGGACAACCGCCAGGGCGCCAGCTTTGCCGTGCGCCCGGCCCGCTCCTCCGGCTATGATGAGGACGAGGAGGAGGAAGAAGAGGAAGCGGAGGAAGATATAAACATTGCCGAGGGCAATCCCTTTATAGAGGCCTGGCAGGAGGATGACTATGAGAAAGATAACTAACAGGGCGTTCTCCCTGCTGCTTATAGCCGCCCTGGTCATCTGCGGCATGGGGCTGTACCTGGTGGAATATGTGGACCGGGGACAGGACTGGGCCCTCTACTTTTCCCGGGTAAACTCCGGCTCCAGCGGCCTGCTGCTGGACCGTAACGGGCAGATGCTGGCCTCCTTCGGCCAGTCCCGGGAGGACTTCTCACCCGATGCCCATGTGAGGACCGCCAACTACCACGTCACCGGGGACTACTGGGGCCGCACGGGAGCCGGCGTTCTCTCCCGCTACTGGAGCGGCATGCAGGACTTCTCCATCTTCACCGGCACCACCAAGTCTGAGGACAGCGTCCTCACTCTCAGCACAGACTCAAAGCTCAACGAATACATCTATGACCAGCTCATGGCCCTGGGTGAGGACACCAAGGGCATGATGCTCCTTTCAAATTACAAGACCGGAGAGATACTTGGCCTGGTGTCCGTGCCTTCCACCGACCCTCTGGACACAGAGGTGGAGCTGAAGGATGGTACCTATATAAACCGCTGCCTCTCCGCCAGCTTTACCCCCGGCTCCGTTTTCAAGCTCATCACCGCCGCTGCGGCCATTGAACAGATAGCGGATATAGACAAGATGGAATTTTACTGCGAAGGTGAGTATGAGATAGCCGGAGTGCCTATAATTTGCACCGGCTCCCACTACACTCAGACCTTCGAGCAGGCCCTGTCCAACTCCTGCAACGTGGCCTTTGCCCAAATCGCGGTGAAGCTGGGCCAGGACACCATGGTGGATTATGTGACGGAATACGGCTTTCTGGACAGTCACCAGCTCAACGGTATCAACACCGCTGCCGGCAGTTATCCCACGGAATTTGTGGGTGACCCGGAGCTGGGCTGGTCCGGCATAGGCCAGTCCACGGACATGATCTGCCCCTATTCCATGCTCCGTTTCCTCTGCGCCGTGGCCAACGGCGGCAAGCTCATAGAGCCCAGTCTTGTTCTGGAGGAAGGCGAGGCGGAGAGCAGCCGGTTTATGGAGGCCTCCACCGCCGACAGGCTCAGGCAGATGATGAACTACAATGTGGTGGACCACTATAATGGGGAGGAGAATTTCCCGGGGCTTAAGCTCTGTGCCAAGACCGGCACCGCCGAGCTGGGAGACGGTACCTCCCACGCCTGGTTTGTAGGCTTTCTGGCCGATGAGGAGCATCCTTTCACCTTTGTGACCCTGGTGGAGCGGGGAGGCTACGGTCTCAGCACCTCCGGCCCCATAACCAACAATGTACTGCAATGGGCAGTGAAAAATATAAAGGTAGATAAGCAATGATAGACATTTCGGTAAATTCCCTGGTAAAGTCTTTTGAGCTGGGAAAAAACATATTGGACGGCCTTTCCTTTACCGTAAATTCCGGAGAGCGGGTGGGCATACTGGGCCACAACGGCTGCGGCAAGACCACTCTCTTCCGCATACTCTCCGGCCAGCTGCGCCCCGACGAGGGGGAAGTGATGATAGCTCCCTCCAAGCGGCTTGGTCTTGTGTCCCAGATACCTGTATATCCTGAGGGCTGGACCACGGAGCAGGTCCTCAAGCACGCCCACCGGCACCTTTACGATATCTCCCGGCGGCTGGATGAGCTGAGCCTTCAGCTGGAAAAGGAGCAGTCCCGGACTCTGCTCACGGAATATGACCGCTTGCAGGAGGACTTCCGCCGCCTGGGCGGCTATGAAATGGATACGGACAGGGCCCGGGTGGCCAACGGCCTGGACATCTCCCCGGCCATGCTCTCCCAGAGCTTCGACTCTCTCTCCGGCGGGGAGAAGACCCGGGTGAACCTGGCCCGTCTCATTCTGGAGGACACGGACATATTGCTGCTGGACGAGCCAACCAACCATCTGGACCTGCGCTCCACCGAATGGCTGGAGGACTATCTTCTCCACTTCAAGGGCACCGTGCTGGTTATAAGCCACGACCGGTATTTTCTGGACAAGGTAGTGCAGCGGAGCATAGAGATAAGCGAGGGCAAGGCGGAATTCTACAGCGGCAACTACAGCTTTTATGTTCAGGAGCGTCAGCGCCGCTTTGAGGAGAAGCTGAAGAAATACGAGAAGGACCAGGCCAAGATAGAACAGCTAACCCGGGCCGCCGAGCAGATGCACCTCTGGGCCTTCATGGGCAACGACAAGCTTCACAAGCGGGCCTTCTCCATGGAAAAGCGCATAGAGAAGCTTAAGACCAGCGAGAAGCCCACGGAGCAGAAAAAGCTCAGTGTAAAATTCAAGGAGCGCCAGTTCAGCGGAGACGAGGTGCTGGTGCTGGAGGACGTATCCAAGGGCTTTGGAGACAGGCTGTTGTTCTCCGGCCTCAGCATGGAGGTTGCCGGCGGGGAGCGGGTGGCCCTCATCGGTGACAACGGCACCGGCAAGTCCACTCTGGTAAAGCTCATCATGGGTGAGGAAACGCCGGACACCGGCTATCTCTACAAGGGCCCCGCCGTGCGCACGGCCTACCTGCCCCAGATGGTGAGCTTCTCCAGAGATGACCGCTCCGCTCTGGACACCATGCTCTATGACTGCCGCTGTCAGCCCCAGGAGGCCAGGGACCGCCTGGCAGCCTTCGGCTTTCGGGGCGAGGACGTGTTCACCCCGGTGGGAGCCCTCTCCGGCGGGGAGAAGAGCCGCCTGCGCCTGTGCATGCTTATGGGCGGGGACATTAACTTTCTCATCCTGGACGAGCCCACCAACCACCTGGATATAGCCAGCCGGGAGTGGATGGAGGACGCCCTCTCCGACTATGAGCAGACCCTGCTCTTCGTCTCCCATGACCGGTACTTTATAGAAAAATTCGCCACACGGATCTGGGCCCTGGCCGATGGGAAGATCACCGATTTCCGGGGCGGCTACAAGGACTACTGTCAATGGAAGAGCCGCCAGCAGGTCTTCACTCAGACGGAAAAACGCCAGGAAAAAGAGAAAAAGCCCAAGCCCCAGCGTCAAAAAAACAACGACAAGGCCATAGCCCGGCTGGAGCGGGAGATACAGCGCATGGAGGACAAGTCCGCACAGCTGGATAAACTTTCAGAGGAATATGCCACCGACTACCAGAAGCTGATGGAGATAGCCGCCCAGAAGGAGGAGCTGGAAGCGCAGCTTCTGGAGCTGTACGAAAAGTGGGAGGAGATGGAACAATGAGTATAAAGAATATTCCCCTCTGGGGTGCCAGCGTGGCCATACTTATAGTGGCCGCCGCCTTTTTCTTCTTCTGTCTGAGAGGCTATACCTATATAAGCTACACCCTGCTGTTCATAGCGGCGCTGATACTGGTGAACCATTTCGGCAGCCCCCTGTTTCGCCGCCTGGTGTTTATTCTGGCAGGCATAGGCTTCCTGTATTTCTGTATAGTGGAGATACCTATAATCAAAAACTCCAGGACGGACCCGGACCCGGAGCGCAAGTACCTCATAGTCCTGGGTGCCGCCGTCCACGGGGATACTCCCTCTCTTGCCCTCACCAACCGGCTGGAGGGAGCTCTGGAATACCTGAACACCTATCCCGAGACAATGGTCATCGTCAGCGGCGGCCAGGGTCCCGGAGAGAACATCAGCGAAGCGGAGTGCATGAAGGATTGGCTCATCCGCCACGAGCTTGACAGGGACCGCATTATATGCGAAAATAAGTCAACTTCCACCATGGAAAACCTGACTTTTTCCTTTGAGATAATCCGGGAGCGAGGGGATGAGCCTGACGGCAACGTGGCCATACTCTCCAGCTCCTACCACCTCTACCGGGCAAAGACCATGGCCAAGATGCTGGGGGCCGATGCAGCCGGCGTAGCCGGTCTGCCCGGCTACCCCATATACATGCTCAACTGCTATATAAGGGAGGCCTTCGGCGTGACCCATCTCTGGGTCTTCGGAGACTGAGCGCCGCCCTTTGGAGTGTAAGATGAAAGAAAAGATATCCCTTGAAAAACTGCCCGGACAGCTGAACCGCTCAAAGCCGGTGCTGCTGCTTATTCTGGCCTTCATGTACCTGGTGATGCTCTACTGCAATATGAAGACCAACCTTCTGGCAGACGATTTTATGTACTGCTTCAGCTTTGCCGACGGCAGCCGGATGGAGAGCCTGAGCCAGCTCATTCCCTCCATGGCTGCCCACCGCCTGACCATGAACGGCCGCCTCATATCTCACGGTTTGGTTCAGATATCCCTGATGCTGCCCCTGTGGATATTCAAGCTGTTTAATTCCGCAGTATTTGTGGGCGAGGTGTATCTGGTGTACCGCATAGCTCTGGGGAGGCAGGAGCGGAACAATCTGCTTCTACTGTGCATTTTCGGCTGCATCTGGATATTCACCCTGAACTTCGGCCAGGTCATTCTCTGGCAGGACGGCTCGATAAATTACCTCTGGGCCACCTTTTTCTCCCTGCTTTACCTTACCGTATACTTCAGAAAATTTCTGTACGACCGGGACATAAAATCCCTGCCCGGCCGCCTTCTCTACATAATCGCCGCCTTTCTGATAGGAGCCTATTCTGAGAACTGCGCCTCCACGGTCATTTTTCTCTCCTGCTGCTTCATGCTTCTGAGCCGTTTCCTCAAAAAGCAGAAGATAGCCCCCTACCTGTGGATAGCGGTGGTCTTTGCCCTGGGCGGCTTTGCTTTCATGATGACGGCCCCTGCCCAGATAGCCAACAAGTCCAGCCAGTTCACCGTCTCCAACCTTTTCGACAATTTTGTCACCGCTCTGGAGATGTACCGGCGCATCTGGACTCCTCTGGTGGTATACACGGTTCTGGCCGCCCTGGCCTACAGCCGCAGGGTAGACAGGGACAGGCAGATACTGGCGGCCCTGCTGATGCTGGGCTCCCTGGCAGCAGTGTTTGTGCTCACCTTTGCCAGCTTCTTCCCTGAGCGCAGCGCCTATATCGGCACCCTGCTGATAATCTCCGCCGACGCGGTGCTCTTTGCCGCTCTTTTTGAGAATATCAAGCTTCGGCCCCTTGTTACGGCTCTGGGGGCCATATGCCTCATGGCCGCCCTTTATAAGGGCAGCATCGGTGTGCAGGACATCGTGAAGACCAACTACTATCTTACGGAAAATGAAAAGCAGATAGTGGCCTGCCGGGAGGAGGGCATAATGGACGTGGAGGTCTATCGTGTCTACTCCAGTACCGGCTACTGTGCCCTGGAGGGTTTGGGCTATCTGAATACGGAGGTAGCCGACTCCTGGCCCAACAAATATATGGCCGCCTATTTTGGCGTAGACTCCATAATCGGCGGCTGAGCCGAAAAAGCAAACTTATGAATGGTTATAAAAATCCGCAGCGGAAACCGCTGCGGATTTTTCATCTTCGTTTTTCAGCTCAATACAGGTCGTTGGTATCCATGAGCTCTATCTCAACTTCTATGGTTTCTCCGTCCCTCCAAAGGCTGAGGGTCATGGTGTCGCCCACGGCCATGGCATCCTTTATGGCTGCCACATCCTCCGTGGTGTATACCTCCTGGCCGTTCACGGCGGTGAGTATATCCCCCACCTGCACGCCCTTGAGCTGGGCATCAGAATTTTCCTGCACGCCGGAGACATAGAGTCCTGAGGGAATATCATAGTGGCTGGATACATCCTCCGGGATGGCCCCCACGGTGATGCCGATGGAGGGACGGCCCCGGACTTCCCCGTTGGCCGCCAGGGAATCCACTACGGATTTGACGGTGCTGGAGGGAATAGCAAAGCCTATGCCCTCGATGCTGGAGTAGTAGGACATCATCTTCATATTGGTGATACCCACCACCTGGCCGTACATATTGAAGAGAGCTCCGCCGGAGTTGCCCTGGTTGATAGCGGTGTTGGTCTGAAGCAGACTCATGGTGCGGCCGTTATAGTTCAGCCCCCGGTCTATGGCGGAGATTATGCCGTTGGTAAGGGTGGAGCGAAAATCCTCCCCCAGAGGGTTGCCGATGGCAGCCACCTCGTCTCCCACGGCGATGGAACTCACATCCCCGAAGACTGCCGCAGGCAGGCCTTCCGCATCTATCTTCAGCAGCGCCAGGTCGCTTATACCGTCCACACCCACCAGCTTTGCTTCATAGCTCTCGTCGTTGTAAAGTGTGACTTTGGCGCTGTCACAGCCGTCGATTATATGGGCGTTGGTGACTATCAGTCCGTCGGGACTGGCAATGACGCCGGTGCCCCAATAGTATCCGGACTCGTCTTCCACAGTGCCGGTGATGGCCACAATGGTGTCGGCACAGCGCTCATAGAGTTGCTGGAGACTAAGTTCTTCCCCCTGCTCCTGAAGCTCTATGGTAAAGCCCGGCTCCAGATCCGCCCGGGGAATGTTGGTGTTTACCGTAGTAGTCTGGGCATCTTCAAAATAGTTCCGGAAGTAGTCCTCCCAGTCATCGGGCATGGAGCCGCTCTGGGAGCTATCAGCTCCCGAGCCGGAAAAGGCCAGAGAGGAACCCAGGATAAGTACCAGCACCAATATAAGCACAGCGGCTATCCTCCAGGCGGTCTTTTTCCGCCGGCGGCGCTTTTTCTGTGGCTGTTCTCTTTTAAGGGGAGCATACCAGCTTTCCAAGCTGCTGCGTTCTGTATTGCTCATCTGTTATCCTCACATCTAAATTTCCCTTCAGCCCGTGTTATTTTTCCGCAAGTTTCAGGGTGAATACGAACTCGGTTATCCCGTCCTCACTTCTGACGGCTATGTCCTCGTCGTGGCTGTTGATTATGGACTTCACCAGATACAGGCCCAGGCCCACCCCGTCCTTATCCAGGCTGCGGGAGCGGTCGGACTTGTGGAAACGATCGAAGATAAAGGGCAGGTCGTCGGGAGGAATGGTCTCCCCCTCATCTTTGATTGACACGTAGGCCTTTTTCCCGTCCTTATAAAGGCGCAGGGTCAGGCAGCTGCCCACCCGGGCAAACTTCACCGCATTGTCCAGAAGATTGTATATCACCTGGGTTATGGCGTCCTTGTCGGCAACCACCATCAGATGGTTGTCGGGAAGCTGGGGGTCTACATCCAGGTTCTTTGCAGTGGCCCGGCTTTCAAAGCTCAGCAGTATCTGCAATACCAGCTCCGTCAAGTCGAAAACGGTGCGCTTCTTCGGGTCCGAGGCGTTGGCCTTGGCCTGGGAGGCGGAGAGCATATCCCGGACCAGACGAGAAAGTCTCCTGGTCTCGTCCCTTATGGACTTCAGGTATTTCTCCTCTTCTTCCTTGGGGATCGTTCCGTCCAATATACCGTCGGCAAAGCCGGCTATGGTGGTCATTGGGGTGCGAAGCTCATGGGAAATGTTGGCGATAAACTCGCTTCTGCGCTTTTCGGACTTCTCCAGAGAGTCGGCCATTTTGTTGAAGGACTCAATAAGGGCCCCCATCTCGTCGGTGGGGTCATCCTGCTGGCGAACCCTGACGGAGAAATCCCCTCGGGCAAAGCGCCGGGATGCCAGGGCCATCTCGTCCAGAGGCCGGGCCATACGCTTGGAGTAGACCAGAGACACTATCATGGACAGGCAGAACACCAGCACCGCCACCACCGAAGCCATCATAAGGAAGGTGGACCAGGTACCCAATATCTCGTCGGTATCGCTGGTGACCAGCACATGGCCTATGACTTCCTCATCTTCTTCTGAGTTTATGGGGGCAGTGACAACATAATGCCCGCTTTTGTATATACCACCCAGGTCACTGATCACCAGGTTCTCCCTGTTCTCCATGCTGGATATCAGCTCGGGAGGGACGATTTTTCCCAGATGCTCACATACCGGAGCCCGGTCGGAGCAGGAGACTATGACCCCCTGGTCATCAGTTATCATTATGTTGTTCCCCGTAGAGCGGGCGATGGCGCTTATAGACATGCTCAGCAGCCAGCTGTTCAGGGAGTCGGTGTTGCTTATGGCGGCGGCAGTGCGGGAGACTTCTCTTGCACTGTCGGTCATGGAGTTCTGGTATTCCCGGATAAAGTATATCCTGCCTATGCCTACACAGGCAAAGGCCACCAGAAGAAAGCAAGTCAGGACCAGCACCGCCGTGGCGGTGAAGTTCCTCAAATATATGCTTTTCATTAAAGCTTACTCTGTTACTTCGAACTTGTAGCCCACGCCCCAGACTGTCTTCAGGCACCATTTGTCGCTGACGCCCTCCAGCTTCTCCCGAAGCCGCTTCACGTGCACGTCCACAGTGCGGGAATCACCGAAGTAATCAAAACCCCATACCTCGTCCAGCAGCTGGTTTCTGGTGAACACACGGTTGGGAGAGGCCGCCAGGTGGTACAGCAGCTCCATCTCTTTAGGCGGTGTATCCACCTTGACCCCGTCTACGATCAGCTCGTAGGAGTCCAGGTTTATCACCAGCTTGTCGAAGGTCAGCTTCTTTTCCACCGGGGCGTCGGCATCGGTGCGGCGCATAACGGCATGGATGCGGGCCAGCAGCTCCTTCACCTCAAAGGGTTTGGTGACATAATCGTCGGCCCCCATTTCAAGACCGTTGACTTTGTCGTTGGTTTCGCCCTTGGCGGTGAGCATGATTATGGGCACGGAGGATTTTCTCCGTATATCCTTGCATACCTGCCAGCCGTCCTTCACCGGCAGCATGATATCCAGCAGCACTACATCCGGGGCAAAAAGGTCGAACATGGATTCGGCCTTGCCTCCGTCAGAGGCTATCATCACTTCAAAGCCGTCCTTACCCAGGTACAGTCTCAGCAGTTCCGCTATATTTCCATCATCTTCAACTATCAAGGCGCGTTTTGTCATTTATATTCTGCCCCTCTCCATAATATAATTTCATGGCATAATTATACTGCAAGCGCCGGAACAAAGGTTAAAAATGTGTAAAAAGCGATTTTTAATAAAGACTTAATAATCCAGCTTTTCCAGCTCCAGAAGGGCCAGGATGTATATCTCCAGAGCCTCCTTCATCCAGTCCTCACAGGCGGCCTCGTCCACGCCGTGGATAGGTCCTGCAAAAGCCGGGGCCGGGCGCTCCGGGTGCTCCGGGCCGAAGGAAACGGCGTTGGGGAAATGGCGGGCATAGGTGCCGCCGCCTATGGTATAGGGCTTGGCATTCTCTCCTGTGACAGCGTTGTAGGCCTGGATGCAGACCTGGATGGCAGGATTGTCCAGGCTCATGTAGAAGGGCACGGAGTCCCCGGTCTTCACTACCCGGGCCAAAGCTCCCCAGTTCTGCTCCAGCAGAGCCTTCAGCTTATCGCCGCTGCTGGTGGTGGGATAACGGCTGTCCACGCTCTGGAAAATGTGTCCGTCCTCTATCCCTATCTCACCGCCGATTATGGTGAGAGGCTCAAACATATCATCCTTGGCCTGGGCGCCTATGCCCTTTCCGTAGTAGTCGCAATGCAGCCGCTGCAGGCCCAGGAAGAAGTCCTTCTCCTCTCCCCTGAGCAGGTCCTTATCCAGAATGTAGTTCACCAGCAGGGCAATGGCGTTGTTGGCCTCCTCCGGGTGGCAGGCATGGCCGCCCACGCCCTTTGCGGTGAGGTGCCACAGCTCCCCTTCCTTCTGTACGCTGACGGTCTCGGTGGGCTCCAGCTCTCCCTCATGGCGCAGCCAGGCCTCGGCGCTGCCGGGGATGACGTTGGGGGCCACCCCGCCCCTGATGTCCGCCACCTTGTCCAGAGGCAGAGTGGAGATGACCCGGGCGTGGAAGATGCCCTTTTCCCCGTTGCACAGGGGGAAGTTGGCGTCAGGGCTGAAGCAGAAGAGGGGCGCAGGGTAATTATCCAGATAGTACTCCAGATCCTGCATCTTGCTCTCCTCGTCGGCTCCCAGCAGCGCCCGGACGGGATAGCGCAGCTCCACGCCTCTGTCCTTGAGGTACTTAAGAGCATAAAGGCAGAGCACGCTGGGGCCCTTGTCGTCCAGTACTCCCCGGCCTATGATGTAGCCCTCTTTACGGCGCAGAGTGAAGGGGTCCTCCTTCCAGCCGGCGCTGGGCACCACGTCCAGATGGGTAATGGTTGCCAGGCAATCCTCCCCCTGTCCCACCTGGGCATAGCCTATCATGTTCTCACAGTTTACGGTGTCCAGCCCCAGCTCTCCGGCTATCTCCAGACCCAGAGCCAGAGCCTTTGCCGGTCCGGGGCCGAAGGGCATGCCCGGCTGGGCCTGGCCTCTGACGCTGTCAATGGCCACCAGACGGCCTATGTCTCTTATCACATTTTCCCAGTTTTCACTGACAAAACTCTTTACATCATTCATGGTCTTGTTATCCATAGTTTTTCCTTCCTGCGGTTAATATGCCGCCGGTTAAAATTTCATTCCACATTAGAATATACTACTGTAGTACCGGATTTGCAACACATTAGGTTTATAAACAAAAAACGTGCGGGCTTTCGCTCCGCACGTTTTCAGCTTGTCAAAGAAGGCCTAGCCTTCTTTGACAAAAAGGGTTTGCACTGCGCTTCATGCCTCGGTTGTACGCCGGAGGCGTACAATTCGACACTCCGCTCCGTGAGAAGTGTTTTCTGCGACGTACACGCCGCCGCAGAAAACAATTGAATTATTTTTTTCGCTGCGGCGAAAAAACTCTGCGAGGCTTTTGACAGTCTCAAAAACGTGCGGGCTTTCGCTCCGCACGTTTTTACTTTCAGATATCCCTATATTTTTTCCGAAGGCTCAGTTCTCTTTGGTCTTGCTCCTCTTGGCCGCCTTAAAGTCCGGCTCGGTGCCCTTTATAAGGCGGACTATATTCTCCCTGTGGCGGTAGATGACTATGCACATTGCCACAACGCCCAGCACCATCCTGGGCCCGGAAACGCCGAAAATGAAAGGTCCGATGCCCGCCGCCAGAGCTCCCAGCACGGAGCCCAGGGAGACCTTCTTGCTGAGAAAAGCCCCCAGCAGGAAGCAGGCGATGACCAGCAGGCCCACCCGCCAGTCCAGCATCAGGGACAGCGCCCCGCCCACGGAGACGCCTTTGCCCCCTTTGAAGCCGTAGAACACCGGGAAGCAGTGACCCACTATGCAGCAGATGCCGCCCAGGGAAAGTCCCATATCACCCAGCAGCAGATAGCCTGCCCCCATGGATATGACTGCCTTCAGCACGTCGGCTCCCAGAGTCAGAAACCCGGCGGACATGCCGTAAACTCTGGCCATGTTTGTAGCTCCCGCATTGCCGCTGCCTTTGGAGCGCACATCGGCGCCGTACATTTTCCTGGACATATATATGGACAGGCTCACCGAACCCAGAAGATAGCTGCCCAGGGCCACCAGCAGATATTTGAAGATTTCCATTGACATTCTCCACCGCTTTCAGAAAACTTAGTTAAAAATTTATTTCAATTTTTTGAAGCAACTTATTTGCGACAGCGCAATTATACAATCTCAATGTCAATTTAGCAATATAAAAATCCGCACATTCTTATTTTTTTATTTTTTCTTAATATCCTGATTGCATCAGGCCGCCGGGCATACCGGGCGGAGTACGGCTCCATGCCGTGAAGATATCGACTTGCAGATATAAATCAGAGTCCGGCAGAGCTGGCAGCTGTCATCCGTCAGCTCAGTTTCCCCACAGGATCCAGGGGTATTCCTCCGGCGGCTCCTTGCAGAAGCTCAGCGCCTCTCCGCTGACCGGGTGCCGGAAGCTGAGTCGGTGGGAAAACAGGGCCAGGGGGCAGTCCTCCTCCGGCAGGGCGTACTTGCGCTCTCCAACCAGAGGCAGGCCCCGGGAGGCGAACTGACAGCGTATTTGATGGGTGCGCCCGGTGTGCAGCCTCACCGACACCAGGCTTAGGCCATCTTTCCGCCCCAGCGTTTCATAATCCAGCAGCGCCTCCTGCACGCCCTTTCCCGGCTCCTTGGTGACAAAGCTCATTTTTCTGGCCTTGTCCCTGTACATAAGGTCCCGCATGGAGCCCCGATCCGGGCAATGCCCATGGACAACGGCCAGGTACTCCTTGCCTATGCCCTCCTCACGTATCTGACGGCTCAGCTCCGAAGCAGCGGCGGAGTTTCTGGCCAGCACCATCAGGCCCGAGGTGGCCCGGTCCAGGCGATGGACGGTGCGCACATCCGCCCTCTCGTCTCCCAGCTGACGGCGCAGCAGTTCCGGCAAACCTCCCGGTTCGTCGGTAGACAGAAGCTTAGGCGGCTTTATGCAGACTATTATATCCTTGTCCATGTACAATATGTCCAGCTTATCCATTATCTCCCTCTCCTCCCGGATATATTAGCACAGACCGGACCCTTTGCAAAGAGCGGCTTTTGTGTTATCATGTCATAAAAAAACAGAGGAAACAGGTGTTTTGATTTGAGGGAAAGCTATAAGGCCCCCTGCCCCCAGCACCGCCGGTGCGGGGGCTGTCAGCTGCAAAATCTCCCCTATGAGCAGCAGCTGGAGCACAAGCAGCGTGAGGCCGTGAAGGTTCTTGGCGGCTTCGGCCATGTGGAAAACATAATAGGCATGGAAGATCCCCTGCACTACCGCAATAAGGTCCACGCCGCCTTCGGCCTGGACAGCCGCCGCAGGATAATCTCCGGCATATATCAGCCCGGCAGCCACGCCATAGTCCCGATAGATGAGTGCATGATAGAGGACAAAACGGCGGACGAGATAATCCTGACAATCAGAAAAATGCTGCCGGAGTTTAAGATACAGGTCTATGACGAGCGCAGCGGCAGCGGCTGGCTGCGCCATGTGCTGGTGAAGCGTGGCTTTGCCACCGGAGAAGTGATGGTGGTTCTGGTGGCGGCAAGTCCCATGTTCAAGCTGCAAAAGCCCTTTCTGAAGAAGCTGCTGGAGCTGCACCCGGAGATAAGCACCGTCATTCTGAATATCAACGACCGCTTCGGCCCGGTGGTGCTGGGCAAGCGGGAAAAGGTGATATACGGCAGCGGCTGCATTGAAGACCTGCTGCTGGGCATGCGCTTTCGCATTTCCCCCAGCTCCTTCTATCAGATAAACCCTGTCCAGACGGAAAAGCTCTATTCCATTGCCCTGGACTTTTCCGCCCTTACGGGAGAGGAGACTGTGCTGGACGCCTACTGCGGCACCGGCACAATAGGTCTCTGCGCCTCATCCCGGGCAAAACAGGTGATAGGTGTGGAGATAAACCGGGATGCGGTGAAGGACGCCATAGCCAACGCCCGCCTTAACGGCGTGAAAAACTGCTGGTTTGCCGCCGGAGACGCCGGGCAATATATGGAGGGGCTGGCCGCAGAGGGCCACAGGCCGGACGTGGTGTTCATGGACCCGCCCAGAAGCGGCAGCGATGAACGCTTTCTCTCCTCCCTTATTAAGACGGCGCCGAAAAGGATAGTCTACATCTCCTGCAATATAGAGACCCAGGCCCGGGATCTGGACATTCTTCTCCGGGGCGGCTACCGGGTGGAAAAGCTCCAGCCGGTGGACATGTTCCCTTTTACAAATCATATAGAATGTGTGGCTCTGCTGACCAAGCTGCCAAAAATTCGGAGCAGCTCCCCGGTACGGCCCCGGCGCACGCCCCGCTGAAGATAAACTAAACCACAGGCTTACTAAACTAAACCGTCTGTCCCTTGAATACTCCGGCAGCTGAGGGTATAATCGCCTCAAAGGCTGAAAGGAGCAAAGGACATATGGAAAAGCAGACTTTGGGAGAGATGATAGCGGCACTGCGCCGGGAGAAGCAGCTGACCCAGGCCGATCTGGCTGAGAAGATGGGAGTCACGGACAAGGCCGTGTCCAAGTGGGAGCGCAATCTCTCCTGCCCGGATGTAAGCAGCATACCCCGTCTGGCAGAGATACTGGGTGTGAGCCCGGGGGATCTCATAGAGGCTAAGGCAGCGCCGGTGCGGGAAAGCGAAAAAAAATTCCCCGGCGGGCAGATATACTTTATTCTCAATGCAGTAGCCCTGGCTATGGGTGCCGCCGTGACAGTGCTTTCTTTTTTAAAGGAGCTTGACATGTCTTCCGGCTTCGGCCTGCTGGGCATAGGCCTTTTTTGTCTGGCTCTGGCAAGACTTGGAGAAGGCAGAACAAAATAAATATAAAATAAAGTTCAAGCCCGGAGGAAAATCCTCCGGGTTTTTTCATTACCATTGCTGATTATTACGTACCATCCAGCTTTTATGGAGTATGGCTTGCCTCCTTAACGGTGTCTTCGATAACTTTTCCGGGTTTTTTCTCTCTCAGGGCCACATATCTGGCCACGGCCCTGCATATCTGCCTGGACAGCAGGCCCACCAGCAGGGCGGCCGCCACGGTCCCCTCTCTGACGCCCAGCACTTTGCCCTGGGCCAAAAGGCCAAGGACAATGGAGGAGATCACCAGGGTCAGGTCGAAGCCCACCTTCATGCCTCCGAACTTCACCGGCAGTACCTTACACAAGGCCAGCACCAGACCCTCTCCGGCCAGAGTCACCACACCGGCCAGGACCTCGGCGCTGACGCCCAGAGCTACCAGCACCACGCCGATGAGGCACAGCAGCCATTGGCCTACATAAGACCCGCTGCTGACGCCACCCAGCAGCAGCACTGCCAGGTCTGTCATCCAGCCGAAAATAAGGGCCACAGGGAGCTGCAGAAGCTGGCTGATTTCAAAGTCCTTCCTCAACAGTAAGAGCTGTATGAAGATGAACACGCAGTGCATGATTATTGTAGCCGTACCCACGGATACCGCCGGGGCCACCAGGCTCACGGTATAGGGCAGGCTGGATATGGGTGAGGTGCCCAGGTCCGCCTTAATGGAAAAGCCCACGCCCAAGGCCATGACGAACAGTCCCGCCACCAGCAGCAGCTATCTCTTAGCCAAATCGGTTTTTGATTCTTTTTTCATTGATATACCCTCTTCTCAAAGCTAATTTTTCAATATTTACTGAGAAAAGAGTATCTCACTTGTTCCGGGGCAAATAGGGTACCATCCAGCCCCAATTGCGCTTGCCGCTGTCCATTCAGTCCTCCACGGTCCAGGGCAGCTCCACGAAGCGCGGCTCATGGTGCAAAGCGGGGATAAGCGTGCCCAGCACATCGGCAGTCTTCATCTTCAGGCTGCTGGTATTGATGCAGGGGTGACAGCCGAAGAACTCCGCCTTTTCCAGGTCCTTATCTATGAGCAGATGCACCTTTCTGTTTTTATCGTTCATCAGGCCCAGGATGCTCACGGAACCGGGAGTGATATCCAGCAGCTCCAGCATCTGCTCCGGCGTTGCAAAGGAGAGGCGGGCAGTGCCTATCTGTTTGGAGAGAATTTTGGTCTTGAAGGGCTTATCTCCGGGCATTATCAGCAGATACACCTCCGTCTGCTGGCGGTTTGTCAGCAGCAGGTTCTTGCATATCTCGCAGCCCAAAAGATTCTCCACCTCTTTACATGCCTCTATGGTATCCGCATGCTCGTGGTCCACTCTCCAGTATTCAATGTTCAGCCCGTCCAGCAGCTCATAGCAGCGCTCCTCCTTGGGTATACGCTTATCTGCCGGACGGCCTTTATACAGTGTTTCGTCTATTTTCATATTTACCTCTTGTTGGAGGGCAGCCAGATGCGCTGCTCCTCCGCTTTCTTTATCAGTTCATCTCTAAAATCCGGGTGGGCTATGGATATAAGCATGTCCGCTCTCTGCCAGGTATTCATCCCCGCCAGGTTCACCGCCCCGTACTCGGTGACTATATAGTGGCACTGGCTCCTGGGGGTAGTGACTATGTCCCCGGCAAAGCCCGGCAGAATGCGGGAATGGCGCTGTCCGGCCTTGTCGGTATAGGTGGAGCTCATACACAAAAAGGACTTGCCCCCTTTAGCCTGGCTGGCCCCCAGCACATAGTCCAGCTGGCCGCCAGTGCCGCTTATCTGCCGGCTGCCGGAGCTCTCGGAATTCACCTGCCCGTACAGGTCCACGTTCAGGCAGCCGTTTATGGATATCATATTGTCGTTTCCGGCTATGGTTTCGACGCTGTTCACATAGCTGAGGGGGAAGCCGGCTATGCCCGGGTTGTCGTCCACCCAGTCATAGAGCTCTTTGCTGCCTATGGCCAGGCCCAGCACTCCCTTGCCGGGGTGCAGGGTCTTTCGCCGGTTGGTGAGCTTGCCGGCCTTGAACATGGCCAGGTAGCCGTCGGAACAGAGCTCGGTGTGCATGCCCAGGTCCTTCAGCTCCGAGTCCGCTATAAGCTCACCCAGGGCATTGGGCATGCCGCCGATGCCCAGCTGTATTGTGGCCCCGTCCACTATGTAGGGGAAAATGTGCCGGGCTATGGCCATATCCGTGTCGCTGGGGGGCGGGGAGAGCATCTCCCACAGGGGGCGGTAACCCGCCTCCACCACCTTGTCCACTTCCGATATGTGCACGCATTCCCGCTCCCCGCCGTGGATGCGGGGCATGGCCTCGTTTACTTCCAGAATGACAATCTTTGCCTTTTCGATGATATCCCTGGCCACTCCCACTGCGCAGGAAAGGCTGAAATAACCGTGCCTGTCCATGGGGGAGACGGACACCATGGCCACATCCACAGTGAGGTAATTTTTATAATACCAGCCCAGGTTCCGAAAGACCATTGGTGTAAAGAAGGCCCGGCCCTTGTCGCAGAGACGGCGCTCATATGCGGAGCAGTGCCAGCTGTTGTAGACGAAGTGGTCCAGACTTTCGTCGCACTCCGCCACGGCTATGGGACCCGGCAGCAGGTTGCCCCGGACCTTTACATTGTGCAGCTCATCCCGGCGCTTTGCCAGAGCGGCGTCCAGGCTCACGGGGAAGCCGTTATTGGAGCTGTAGTCCACCCAGTCCCCGCTTTTTACCAACTGCACCGCCTCCTGGGCGGTGCAGAGTTTCATACGGTATTCTTCAAAGCAGTTCACGGCAGGACCTCTCAGTGGAGCACGTCAGCGCCGGCATCCATGTCCCCGTTCTGCTCCTGGGGCACATCGTCGGGCACTCCGTCCCCGTCTGCATCATGGGGATGGTTCAATCCCACGCCCGCCATGCCCACTATCTCCCGGCCGGCCACGCCCTTGCTCTGGCGGGTCTTTTCGATAAAGTCGCTGAGATATCTGTGGAGCTTCTCCGGCTTCTTGATATTTTTCAGCAGCAGCCGGGGGCAGGACTGGTCGGCACTGAAGAGAGTGAGAGTGCCCACGCCGAAAATGCGCTGCCACAGGGTCTGGGTGGATTTTACGTCCAGTATCCTGTAGAGAAGTATTTCATTGAGCTCGGTGCGCAGAAGCCCGGTCTTTACGTACAGGCGCTCGTCATCCATGCTGTATCTGGTGAAGGAGATGGGCATACCCAAAATCCGTTTCCGGTCGGCCCACAGTATCTCCTTTTCTTCCACCTGAATCTTGTCTATTCTTGCCATATGCTCTCCTTTCTGCCGCTGTTTTATATCTTGCTTAGTATAATAATATCATCTATCTGCCGCTCTTACAACGGCTTTTT
This sequence comes from uncultured Oscillospiraceae bacterium, assembly GCA_944385705.1. GTDB lineage: Bacteria > Bacillota > Clostridia > Oscillospirales > Oscillospiraceae > Limivicinus. The sequence goes on from CALWYF010000029.1 coordinate 18,356, forward strand.
CCCGGCGCATTCCTCCGGGTACTGCAGCTCCAGCAGTTTCTGGGCAAAGCCGTATTTCTCCTTCAGCTCCAGGGCCTGTTCCAGACTCTTCCGCCGTTCCTTGCCGGTATATCTGGCCCGAAGCATGATGTTTTTCGGGGAGTGCTCAAGGTCGATGAACTCTATCACATCCGGCTCATAGCCCCGGCTTTGCAGCACGGCGGTGCGGATGGAGTCGGTGAGCAGGGCACAGACCCGCTCCCGGATTATCCCGTGCTGGAGCAAAATGTCCAGCTCCCCACCCTTGTGTATGCTGCTGTTTATCTCATGCTGGCAGCAGGGCACGGAGAAGATATACTTCACCCCATGCCTCAAAGCATAGTCCAGGGCAAAGTCCGTGGCGGTGTCGCAGGCATGAAGGGTCACCACCATGTCTATATGCTCCTGGGACAGCACATCCCGGCTCACGTCCGCATGCTGGAAGCGGAGCTTGTCATAGCCATATTTCTCGGCAATGCGGTTGCAGTTTTCCACCACATCCGCCTTCAGGTCGTAGCCGATTATCTTTGCCTCCAGGCCCCGCTTTACTGCAAAGTAATAATACAGTATGAAGGTGAGATAGGATTTGCCGCAGCCAAAGTCCAGGATGCTTATCTCCCGGCCCTGGTAGTCCTTCAGCTCCTGGTCCACCAGCTCGATAAAACGGTTTATCTGTTTATACTTGTCATAGCGGGAGCGGACTATTTTAAAGTCTGATGTGAATATGCCCAGATCCACCAGGGCCGGGATGTTTTCCCCTTCCCGGAGGATGTATTCCTTGGAGCGATTGTGGCTCTCCCCACCGCCGGGCCGGGGCAGACTGGGGCTGCTGGAGCTCTTTTTGTAGTCTCCCCGCTGCCGCAGCACATACTGGGCGCTCTCCCGCAGGCTCACCAGGAGCACCTGGCGGTAGCGGCCCTCCAGTTCATTTTCCGCTATGAGCAGCAGTTCCTCCGCCTCCACGTTCTTGTGGTAGGCCTTGTTGTCCCTGAAGGTCTCTATCTGGTAGCACAGTCCGCCTTTTACGGTCACCGGCCTCACCGTCACTTTAGGGGCGGAGAGGGCGTCCACCGGCTGGGAGTACACTGCCTTGGAAAGGCCGGGCAGGGCCTGCTCCAGTTCCTGATACACTCTCGCCATCTCAGCCTCCGAACATCCGCTTCAGGTTCAGAGCCGCAGCCTTCAGCTCGTTCTTACTGTAGGAATTGTTCTCATCGGCAAGCACCGCCGCCACCGCCTCCTTGGCGGACAGATCTCCGGAAACCATGGCGTCCACCAGCATGGCCTCGGCAGAGACGGTGTGCTCCACCTTGTTGAATATGTAGTCCTCATCCAGCTCTATGACCACGGCGTATTCGCCCTTGTCGTAATTGCCTTTGGCCAGCAGCTGCTCCTTCACCTCCGGGGGGCTGCCACGAAAGCTCATCTCGTGGAGCTTGGTCAGGTCGTTGCACAGGCACATGCGGCATTTTGCCCCGGCGTCGATAAAGAAGTCCACCAGTTCCATTATCCTCTTGGGGGACTCGTAGAGGGCAAAGCTGCGGCTGTCCCCACGGCGCATCTTCTCCAGGAGCTTCCGCCGCTCTGCGTTCTCCCGGGGGAAAAAGCCGTAGAACACGAAGCTGCTGAGATCGAAGCCGGAGATACTCAATGCCGTCACCGCGGCGCAGCAGCCGGGTATGCCCACCACCTTTATCCCCGCCTCAACGGCGGCCTTTATAAGCTCGTTGCCCGGGTCGGAGATGCAGGGAGTGCCCGCATCGCTTATCACCGCCACGCTCTTGCCGGAGAGCATTTCGTTTATGAAATATTTTGCCTTGCCGTATTCGTTGAACTTGTGGTTGGACACCAGCTTGTTTTTTATCTCCAGCTTGTTGAGCAGCACCATGGAGCGGCGGGTATCCTCGGCGGCTATGATGTCCACCTCGCTGAGTATCTGTCTGCCCCTGGGGGACATGTCCCGGGAATTGCCTATGGGCGTCGCCACTATGTAGAGACAGCCCCTGCTGTTTTCATCCATCTGTTTTCTCCTTGATAATTTATACTTCCAAGGCCGCTCTCAAAACTGCAGCAATGTGTTTCATATCCTCTTCGCCATATCTCTGGTCGCAAGGCAGGGCCAGCATATGTCCGGCCACATGTTCGCAGTTTTCACATACTCCCTTTGCCTGCTCAGGTATGGGCCAGATCACCGGGCAGTATATGCTTCTCTCCGCCATGTATTTCTGCACTGCATCCCGGTTTTCCAACATCACGCCCAGATAGAGCCCGGCAGTATTTCCGGCGCTGCCCATAAATTGGAGCTTTCCCGCCTCTGCACAGTCTTTCAGCACTTCTCTCAATAGAGCGCAGTTGCGGCGGCGTTGTTTCAGAATCTTTTCAAAATCCAGATTCACTATATATCCCAGGTTCTCCGGAGAGAGGGCCACAGGCTTTCCGCTCTGGTCCAAAAGTTCATCGGCCTCATGTAACCTTTTAAGGAAGTCCGCCTTCATTTCGGGGATACCCTTTGCAAGATACTCCCCTTTTTCCTCCATGGCCTCAAGGCGCAGCCGGGCAAAGCGTCCGTCTGTCTCCGCCGCCGGAAGAGCAGCCTCTGTTTTCAATAAGCCGCCCTCCGGCATGGCCGCCCACTTTCTCAGGCTGGCTACAGTGGCCTCCGGCCGAAAGGTCTCCCGGCGGGGGACTATTATGTCCTGGGTCCTGTCCTCCAGGAGTAAGGCTCCCAGGCTTCTAAGCTTTTCCAAAAAAGTCCGGCTGAAGGGCCGCACATCGAAATATGTCATATACAGCAGAATGCAGCCTCGGCTGAGCTTTCTCAGCACATCCTCTTCATTACCGGTAAGGTCGGCATTCAGCTTATAGAATTCCACGGTGCAGCCGTTCTGCTCAAAGGGCAGTATCATGGACTCGCAGCACAGAGCCGGCAGCAGCACCCTGGCATGGCTGTACAATGCGGCCAGCTGCTTCATGGCATCCCGGCCGCTGCGGTAAAAAGTCCAGCCCTCCAACTCCAGGCCGCCCGATCCGGTTTCATAGGGCATCCGGGACTGCCAGTGGTGTTCGCTTCCGTATTCCCTCATCGTATCTTTCTGCACTCCATATAGTAGCGTTTTTCCTCTGCTTCGCCCATAGAGAAGGTCTTTCTGGGCAGCACACCCCCGGCAATGATGGCCGGGAACAGGGCATTTTTGTCCATGGCCTTCAAAGCCATGCCGCAGTTTCCATCCTTAACAGACAGCTCTTCCAGAGCGGCGCTGCCGTGGACATAGTCTATCTCTGTCTCCGGGTGCGCTTCCAGCCACCTGTCCAGGAAAGTCTGAAGCACATCCACCGGCAGGCGGTCCCCGGCGGCGGTGAGCTTCACGCCCCGGCGGCCTCCCTTATGTATGAACACAATATCTTCTCCCTCGGCCCAGGGCACGGCAGAAGTAAAATCATCTATAAGTTTTCCGGCATCCACATTGAACAGCACCCGGTGAATGGGCTCAAAGTTCAAAGCCTCACAGTGGAGATTCACCAGCTCCGCCAGGGCATAGCGGGCAGGATGGCTCTTCCTCTCCGCCTCAGTGAGGCCGGGCTTTATCTGCTCCCAGCAGGTCTTGGCAGTGGCCAGGGAGTGGTTCCCGTCTCCTACAGCCAGGTAGAGGTCGCTGCGGCTCTGCTGCCTTGCAATTATCTCCTGGGTCTTTTTCGCCAGCTCCCCGGTGACGGCGTAGCCCCTCAGGTGGCCGCCCCCCATCATCAGCTCCAGGTCATAGAGCTTGGGGAGTTCATGCCGTCTTTCATACAGCGGCTCTATCAGCTCCCGCTCCCTGTCGTCGCACAGGAGCATCACATGGGTACTTTCCACCTCTGCCCCCTGGCGGATCTTTACCCGGGGAGGTATGCGGGAAATAACGGTACCCTCGGTCGCCCGTATAAGGGCCTTGCTCTCGGGAGTGTAGTCATAGCAGTCCAGATCCACCTTGCCCACAAGGCCTATGCGCACTCCGGACCGGGTACTGCGCTCCACCAGCACGAAGCCATCATGGACCCGCTCTGTGAGCACGCCCCGGCTCAGGTAGTCCCGGATATGTCTCTGTATGCTCTCTATGCGGCCGTAACCCTCATCCAGGTATACCTCGGGAAAAACTATATTCAGCGCCGAAGGTCTGTCCCCCACCAGTTTCTCCAGCTCCTGCCAGTACTCTCTCTGGCTGGTGAACTGGTCGCAGGCCACCACGGGCCAGAAGCGGGCAGTCTCATCGTCGGCAGGCAGCAAAATGTCTGCCGGTGCAAAGCAGGTATCCATAAACAATTCTCCTGTTAGTTTTCAATATTGGAATAACCCGGGACTTGCCCGGGCTATATGTTTTTCTATTTATATGTCTTTTCTTTACTTGTTCTTCTCGTAGAGGACCCAAAGGCCCTTGAGCAGCAAATCGTCGTCAAAAACTATATCGTGGCTGCAGCACTCCACGATGCTGCGGGCCAGGCCTCCCGTGGCCACCACGGTACACTTTTCTCCCAGCTCCGCTTCCATTTTGTCTATCATGCCGTCCAACATGGCGGCGGTGCCGAAGACTGCGCCGGAACGCATGGAGTCCACGGTGTTGCTGGCTATGACCTTCTTGGGCGGGCGGATGGCGATGTCCGGCAGCAGGCTGGTACCCGAGGCCAGGGCCCCGTAAGCCAAATTCACCCCTGGGATGATTGCGCCGCCCAGATAGCTTTTGTTTTTATCCACCACCACCATGGTGGTTGCGGTGCCCATGTCTATGACGATGGCAGGAGTACCGTAATAAGCCATTGCGGCCACGCTGCCCGCCACCAGGTCCCCCGCCAGAGTGGACGGGTCGTCCAGGCGGATGTTCATGCCCGTCTTCATTCCCGGCCCTACCACCAGGGCCCGGACCCCGGAGATAAGCTCAATGGCCTCCCTCAGTGCTCCGGTTATCTGAGGCACCACGGAGGAGATTATGGCTCCCTCAAATCCCCGGCAGTCGATGCTGTAAAACTCCATCAGCTGCTTGAGCTTTATGGCGCACTCGGCCGCAGTCTCCCGGTAATCTGTCTGTATGCGGACGATATTGAGTATCTCGCCCTTTTCTATACAGCCCAGGACTATATTCGTGTTGCCCACATCAATGGCCAGAATCACTGAGCTCCCCTCCATTTCTGTTTTGTCAATTATATTGCATCCCCGTGGCAATGTCAATTATTGATGCTGTGGTGGGCGTGGGGACTGCTCACGTCCAGAGCCCTGAACACATAGCCGTTATTGAGCCCCCAGATTATCACCTGCTCCACCGCATTTACGCTGTAGTCCTTTATATCGTGCTGGAGCACCACCGAGGCCCGGCGGCCGGAGCAGCCGTCGATGATGTTCTTTGCCACGGTGTCCGTATCTGTAGTCTCCCCGGCGTCCCCGGAGGACACGTTCCAGTCGAAATACTGGTAGCCCATGTCCGTAAGGGAGGCGGCCAGGCTGGTCATTATGCCCGGATTGAAACTGCTCACGGTATTGGAGCTGCCCCCGGGGAAGCGGCACAGCTGGGTGTAGCTGCCGGTCTGCTGGTATATCAGGTCCTCCACGGCGTTGAAGTCCTGGAAGAAGGCGTCCTCGCTGGAATAGATGCTCTTATAGTTGTGGGAATAGGTGTGCACCCCTATGGAGTGGCCCTCCCGGTAGGCCCGGCCTATCTGGTCAAAGTATTTGGAGTTGGCCCCGGTGACGAAGAAGGTGACCTTCACGTTGTACTTGGCCAGAATGTCCAGCAGCTTTGAGGTATAGGGCCCGGGGCCGTCGTCAAAGGTCAGGTATATGGTGTTCACGTCCGGGGAGACTATATCCGGGTTGTTCACCGGCAGCACCGTCACGGTGCGCTTTGCGGTGACGGTGTCCCCGGTCTGGCTCTGGATGGAGTAGGTGAGTTCATAGCTTCCCGCCTTATAGGGGCAGACCTCGCCCGTCACCTGCACCAGCTGAGTCATGTCGTTGCCCATGCTGTCCTTTGCGCTGTAGCCCGGGTCGTTGAAGCTCAGGCTGGCGTTGAGGCTTATCTCGCTGCCCCCCTCCAGGATTATCTCCGGCTTGCCCTGGGTATACAGGGGCTCGCGCACCATGGTGGTGGTATTGCCTGAAGAGTCGGTGACGGTATAGACCATGCGGTTATCCTCCAGGCGGCTTTCCACCTTGTCCGTCAGGTCCCCGTCATAGTTGTCTGTAGCGGTGTAGCCCTCCTCCTGGTAGCCGGTCATCCAGGTAGCCTGATAGCCCTCCTGGTATTTAAGCTCCAGCACAGGGGCAATTTTGTCCACAACCTTTACCTTTCTCTCGGTGCTGTACTCCTGGAGCAGGTATCGGGTGGTGTACTTTATCGTGTATTCCCCCAGCTTGGTATTGTCCAGATTTCCGGAGGTCTCCACATGCAGGTGCCTTTTTCCTTCTCCGAACACCGAGCCTGCGCTCACCGCATAGATGCCCGGCTCCTCATAGGGTTCAAAGCACTCCAGCTCCAGTTCCTCCGGCCCGGTCATGTAAAAGCGCACGTGGCGCCCATCCACTATCACTGCCGCAGCGGTCACTCCTACGGCATACACCAGCAAAATCGCCGCCACTACGAGGCCGGTTTTACCGGGCATTATCTTTTTAAGCTTTTTAAAAAGTTTTTTCATAAGTCTATCTGCTCTTTTTCTGCATTATGTAAGCCTGCTTATTATACACCTTTCTCCAAGGAATGAAAGAAACATTTGGTGAATTAAGAATTTTTAACTTTTCTTCCATAGGCTTTTTATTATATGACGTCGGAGCGTGCCTGTTTGTGACAGCTTTGTCACGGCCACAAGGCTATTTTCTGTTGATATGTTGTAAAAATTCTGGTATATTTAAGGTGTTAAGAGTGTGCAAAAAAACTCAGCACATCTCTCCGGCAGCCAGCCGGAGGAAAGGAAGTAAAATGAAAAACACAGAAAAGACAATGGAAAAGATCGTGGCCCTGTGCAAGAACCGGGGATTTATTTTTGCCGGTTCCGAGATATACGGGGGCCTGGCCAACACCTGGGATTACGGCCCTCTGGGCGTTGAGCTGAAGAACAACATCAAAAGAGCCTGGTGGAAGAAGTTCGTCCAGGAAAACCCCTACAACGTAGGGCTGGACGCCGCCATTTTGATGAATCCCCAGACCTGGGTAGCCTCCGGCCACCTCAGCGGCTTCTCCGATCCCCTGATGGACTGCCGTGAGTGCCACGAGCGTTTCCGTGCCGATAAACTCATCGAGGACTGGTGCAGTGAAACCGGCTTCACCCTCCCCAAGCCCATCGACGCTTTCTCCCAGAGCGAGATGAAGGACTTTGTAGAGGAGCACAATATTCCCTGCCCCACCTGCGGCAAGCACAATTTCACCGACATCCGCCAGTTCAACCTGATGTTCAAGACCTTCCAGGGCGTCACCGAGGATGCAAAGAACACCGTCTATCTCCGTCCCGAGACTGCCCAGGGCATCTTCACCAACTTTGTCAACGTCCAGCGCACCACCCGGCGCAAGCTGCCCTTCGGCATCGGCCAGATAGGCAAGAGCTTCCGCAATGAGATCACCCCGGGCAACTTCATCTTCCGTGTCCGGGAGTTCGAGCAGATGGAACTGGAGTTCTTCTGCAAGCCCGGCACCGACCTGGAGTGGTTCGATTACTGGCGCAGCTTCTGTCACAAGTTTCTGCTGTCCATCGGCCTGAAGGACGAGAACCTGCGGCTGAGAGACCACGACCCGGAGGAGCTGTGCTTCTACTCCAAGGCCACCACCGATTTTGAGTTCCTCTTCCCCTTCGGCTGGGGCGAGCTGTGGGGCGTGGCCGACCGTACCGACTACGACCTGACCCAGCACCAGACCGTTTCCGGCCAGGATTTGACCTACTACGATCAGGAGATGAACCAGCACTACATCCCCTATGTCATTGAGCCCTCCTTGGGCGTGGAGCGCACCGTGCTCTCCGTCCTCTGCGATGCCTATGACGAGCAGGTGGTGGGTCAGGACAAGAAGGGCAACGACGACGTGCGCACCGTGCTGCACCTGCACCCGGCTCTGGCCCCCTTCAAGTGTGCCGTGCTGCCCCTGTCCAAGAAGGAGATACTCACCGGCCCCGCCATGGAGCTCTACAACGAGCTGAGCAAGGAGTTCATGTGCGACTATGACGAAACCGGCTCCATCGGCAAGCGCTACCGCCGCGAGGATGAGATAGGCACCCCCTTCTGCATCACCTTCGACTTCAACACCGTGGGCACCGACACCGACGAGGCCGACCACTGCGTCACCATCCGGGAGCGGGACAGCATGGAGCAGGTGCGTATCCCCATCAGCGACGTGAAGGACTATATAAGCCAGCGTATAAAATTCTGATAAAAACTTGAATTCGGGAGAATTACAATGAAGCATGGTTTTATTAAGGTAGCCGCCGCCTCTCCTGTAATAAAGGTAGCGGACGCCGACTATAATGCCGGCAGGATAATTGAATGCATAAAGGACGCCCGGGAAAAGGGCGTAAAGCTCCTGGTCTTCCCGGAGCTTAGCATAACGGGATGCAGCTGCTATGACCTTATCGGGCATCGCATCCTTCTGGACGGAGCCAAGGAGGCCCTGCTGAAGATAGTAAAGGCCACCGCCGGCATGGATATGCTGGTGTTCGTGGGTCTGCCTGTGGCTGTGGGCTCCCGGCTTTACAGCTGTGCCGCCGCAGTGTGCGGCGGAGAGCTGCTGGCCCTGGTGCCCCGCACTCACGTGAAGGGCAGCCACTTTGCCGAGCCCGACGAGGAGGCCGTTGAGGTCGTCATCGGCGGGGAAAGCATCCCCGTATTTACGGATATGCTCTTTGAAAACCAGCTCGTCCCCGGTTTTTCCGCAGCCGTGGAGCTGGGGGCGGACATGGACGCCATAACTCCTCCCTCCCTGTGCCACGCTCTCGCCGGGGCTACCGTCATCGCCCAGATGGCCTCCTTCCCCGAGACCGTCTCCTCCACCGACGAGGCGGAGCTGAACTGCCGCTTCATGTCCCGGCGCCTGAGCTGCGGCATGGTCATGGCCGCTCCCGGCAAGGGTGAGAGCAGTACCGACAATGTCTACTCCGGCCTCTGCCTGGTGGCCGAAAACGGCGAGATACTCTCCCGGGACGAAAGGGAGAACAGCCTTGCGATCAGCGAGCTGGACATCGAATACCTCATGAATCTGCGCCGTGCCAGCGGCGAATTCGACCTGGGGGGTTATCCCCATATCATCTGCCCCTGGGGTGTAAAAGAGGCAGTCACTCAGCTAAGCCGC
>CALWYF010000030.1 GCA_944385705.1 uncultured Oscillospiraceae bacterium
CAGTGGGGTACTGCCCTGTCCATGGCCTGCGCCTATCTGGGTCTGGACTGCAAGGTCTATATGGTCAAGTGCTCCTATGAGCAGAAGCCCTTCCGCCGTGAGGTAATGCGCACCTACGGTGCCAGCGTCACTCCCTCCCCCTCTATGACCACCGAAGTGGGACGGAAGATACTTGAGCAGCATCCCGGCACCACCGGCTCTCTGGGCTGCGCCATTTCCGAAGCCGTTGAAGCAGCCACCTCCACTCCCGGTTACCGCTATGTTCTGGGCAGCGTTCTCAACCAGGTTCTGCTCCACCAGTCCGTTATCGGTCTGGAGATCAAGACCGCCATGGATAAATACGGCATAGTCCCCGATGTCATCATCGGCTGCGCCGGCGGCGGCTCCAACCTGGGCGGACTTATATCCCCCTTTATGGGCGAGATGCTGAGAGGCGAGCGCAGCTACCGCTTCATCGCCGTGGAGCCTGCCTCCTGCCCCTCTCTCACCAGAGGCAAGTTCGTCTATGACTTCTGCGACACCGGTATGGTAACGCCCCTTGCCAAGATGTACACCCTGGGTTCCAACTTTATCCCCTCTCCCAACCACGCCGGCGGCCTGCGCTACCACGGCATGAGCCCCGTTGTCTCACAGCTTTATCACGACGGCTACATAGAGGCTACCTCCGTGGAGCAGACCTCCGTCTTTGCCGCCGCAGAGCAGTTTGCCCGGGTTGAGGGTATTCTCCCCGCCCCCGAATCCAGCCACGCCATAAAGGTTGCCATAGACGAGGCTTTGAAATGCAAGGAAACCGGCGAAGAAAAGACCATACTCTTCGGCCTCACCGGCACCGGATATTTCGACATGTACGCCTATGAAAAGTTCAATAACGGTGAGATGGGCGACTATATCCCCACCGACGAGGATATTATGGCCGGTCTCAAGGGCATTCCCCAGTTCCCGGGAAATGAGATTTGAGTCTTTGGTATAAGTTTACATAACTCAACGCAACATAATGATACAGCCGTCCGCATTCCTGCGGGCGGCTGTATTTTTTTCTCTTCAACGTTTTACTTCTTCGGCCTTTGACTGTTTTCAGGCAGATTATATGTTATGTAAACCTAATATCAGGCTCTCTATTTTGTCTGCGGCAGCTTTGGCTCCACCGCAGTGGCGGAAGCTCTCCCCTATTTTTTCTGCATTTGATCTGTAACTGCCCTCCTCCATAAGCAGCTTCAGTCCGGCTCTAATGTTCTCTGGCGAAGCCGTGGCCAGAGGTATTCCGGCCCCCAGCTGGCATATCCTTGCTGCCACAGCTCCCTGTTCGGCAGTCTGGGGAGAGCACAGCATGGGCACTCCGAAATACAGGCTCTCACTGGCGCTGTTCATACCGCAATGGCTGAGAAACGCATCGGCTTCTCTCAACACGGCCGTCTGGTCCACCCATCTCCTCAGCTGCACGTTTTCCGGCAGTTCTCCCAGAGAGCCGATGTCTGCCAGCGCTCCCACGGATATCAGCACCTGTGCATCTATATCTGCGGCGGCAGCTATGCAGCTTCTGTAGACTTCCGGCATATTGTTGTTTACCGTGCCCATGGATATGTAGACAAGCTTCCCCTTATTTTTTTCAAAGCTTCTCTCAGGCGGCAGTATGCATGGGCCGACAAAGGAGTATCTTTCCGGGAAGCTTTCGCAGCAGGGCTGAAACTCAGGGGAGGTATATACGATGGTATCCGTATACCTGTCGTTGGATATGAGCTGCAAAAAGTTCTTTATGGGGTAGCCCAGTTTTTCCAGGCGTTTCACATCCCTGTTCATTTTCGGTACGCTCAGCAGCAGGGATATTGCCTGGCTCCCACTCTGCTTCATCAGCTTTGCCGACTCCCGGTTAAAGGCAAAGGTGGTTGTGGAGGACACAAATGGTATGCCCAGTTTCATTGCCGCCGCCTTGCCCCACACGGCGATGGAGTCGGCCACTATGCAGTCCGGTCTTTCCCGCTCCAGTTCCCGGCAGACCATGCCGTCCAGCGCCAGGGTCGTCTCCACCAGCACATGGATGGAAAAGGCAGTATCCCTGGCTATCCTGGCACCGTCCTCCGATCCCAGTCCCAGCTGGGCATCGTAAGAATCGCAGGCAATGAAGCGGGCCCCCGCCGCTTCTATCTTTTCCCGAAAGCTCTCATAGGAATAATAGCTCACACTGTGTCCCCGGTCTATAAGCTCTCTGACTACTCCAAGGGTGGGGTTGGTGTGTCCATGAGCGGGAATATTGAAAAAAGCTATTCCGGCCATCAGTTTTCCGTCTCCTCTCCAGAGAGCTCACCGAATATCATGGAGATGTATCTGTCCATCATTTCCGCGGGAGGTATTGCCAAGCCCCGCTCCACATCTCCCAATACAATTATTGTATCCCCAGGCTTGATGCCAAACATTTCTCTGGCTTCTTTTGGAATGACGAACTGCCCCTTTTCCCCTATCTTCACAGTCCAGGCTTTTTTGCCCTGAGGCCACTTCATTTTTACGCCTCCAATTAGTATGATTTGTATAACTAATCATACCATATCTTATTTCAACCGTCAAGGGCATAAAAATTTTTCCCGGTGAGAAAATAATACTCAGTCATGATTTGAAAGGTGCTGAGTACATGAGTAAGAAAATCGGCAGCCGCACTCTCCGGCTGGCCTCTCCCGTATCCATAATAGCCTCTGCCAGTGTGGCGGGAAACAAGGAGGGAGACGGACCCTTGAAGCACTGCTTCGACTATATCTCCCAGGACTCCTATTTCGATCAAAGCACCTGGGAGAAAGCCGAGAGCCAGATGCTGAAGCACTGCTTTTCCCTGTGCTGTGACAAGGCGGGCATTGCCCCCTCCCAGCTGGACTTTACCTTCTCCGGTGATCTGCTGAACCAATGTGTCAGCTCCGCCTTTGCAATGAAGGACAGCGGCAGCCCCTACTTTGGTCTGTACGGAGCCTGCTCCACCATGGTGGAATCTCTTTCACTGGCGGCCATGTGCATCGACGGGGGCTTCGGAGACCTGGCCTGCGCCCTTACCGGCTCACACTTCTGTTCCGCCGAGCGGCAGTACCGCTTCCCCCTGGAATACGGCGGCCAACGGCCCCCAACATCCCAGTGGACCGTGACCGGAGCCGGGGCGGCCATACTCTCCTCCCAGGGCCATGGGCCATATATTACCCACATAACCCCAGGCATCATAGTGGATGCCGGAATCAAGGATGCAAACAGCATGGGCTCCGCCATGGCTCCGGCGGCCTGTGAAACTTTAAAGGCCCATTTTAAGGACACGGGCCGGGACATGGACTATTACGATGCGGTGTTTACCGGAGATCTTGGGGCCATGGGCCATGACATTCTCCAAAAGCTGATGGCCGACGAAGGTATTGAACTGGGTGCCAGATATATGGACTGCGGCGTGCTCATTTATGATTTGAATACCCAAGACGTCCACTGCGGCGGTTCCGGCTGCGGCTGCTGTGCATCGGTGCTCTGCGGCCATATTTTGAAAGGCTTTGAAAAAGGCACCTGGAGCCGGGTGCTGGTGGCTGCCACCGGAGCTCTTATGTCCCCCTTGAGCTGCCAGCAAGGCGGAAGCATTCCCGGAATCTGCCACGCCGTGGCCATAGAAAAGGAGCTCTGAACATGGAAGCTGTATGGATGTATGCAAAAGCTTTTTTGGTCGGCGGTCTGCTATGCGTCATAGGTCAGCTGCTCATAGACTACACCAAGCTCACTCCCGCCAGAATACTCACCAGCTATGTGGTGGCCGGGGTCATCCTCTCTGCCCTGGGCCTCTATCAACCTCTTGCAGACTGGGCCGGAGCCGGAGCCTGCGTACCCCTCACCGGTTTTGGCCATAATCTGGCAAAGGGAATACGGGAGGCCGTGGCAGAAGACGGGCTACTGGGCGCTTTTACAGGCGGCTTTACAGCAGCCTCTGCCGGGCTTTGTGCCGCGGTTTTTTTCGGCCTTATGGTTTCTCTCATTTTTAAGCCAAAGGATAAAGGCAAATAATCCCAGGGCGGCGCCGGGTCAAACAGTAAAGCGCAGACAGCAAACAAGCTGGGGCCGGAATTTTCCGGTCCCAGCTTGTTTTCATAACTTTGTTTACTTAACTTAATTTACATAATATTATTTACGTAATTTAAGTTACATAATTTACATAAATTATTTGATCTCCACTCTGCGGCTGGCGGGCAGCTGCTCCTGCTTCTTGGGCATGGTCAGTGTCAGAACGCCGTCGGTATAGTTGGCCTCGATGGCATCGGCGTTGATACCGGAGATATCGAAGCTGCGGCTGAAGGAACCGTAGTAACGCTCACGCTTTACGAAGTTGTGCTTGTCCTCTTCCTTGTTTTCCATGGAACGCTCTGCGCTGATAGTCAGGCAGTCATCCTCAATGTCGATCTTGATGTCATCCTTCTTGAATCCGGGAAGCTCGGCCTCCAGCTTGTAAGCGTCTCCGGTGTCGGTTACATCGGTTCTGAAGCCGGACACAGCTCTGGTGTCACCGAAGAAACTGCGCTCCAGCTCATCAAAATCACGGAAGGGATCAAAAGTTGCTACACTGCGTACACGACGATCAAAAGGAATAAGTTCAAACATAATATATATACCTCCATCAATTTATCACCATATTATTTGAATGAAACTATCTTTATCTCGTTTCATCATGTATATAAGATACTGAACAATTATTAACAAATATATCATATTATATGAACTAAATATGAATATTAGCACTCCATTAATTGGAGTGCTAATATTATTCCCCTATATAAACTTTTTATTCATGTCCCGTTTTCAAATACTCAAATTCCTCCCAGGGAAAAACAGGCTCCGGCAAAGCGCAGAACTCCAGGCTCTTACCGTTCACCGGATGTGGAAAGGCCAGGCGGAAGGACCACAGGGCAATTGAGCAGCCGCGTTCTTTGCTGCCGTATTTTGTGTCTCCCAGCAGAGGCAGGCCTCTGGAGGCAAACTGAACTCTTATCTGATGGCTTCTGCCTGTGTGCAGCTTTATTTTAAAAAGGCAGCTGTCAACGGAGCGCTCCAGAAGCTTGTACTCCAACTCCGCCTGACGCACCCCTCTGCGCATCCTCTTTACCACATAGGACTTGTTTTTTGACGCATCTTTAAACAGAAGGTCCCTCATAAATCCCTCCGGCTCCTCAGGGCAGCCCCCGGTCACTGCGAGGTATTCCTTATAAAATCGCTGCCCGGAAATAGCGGCGGAAAGGGCGGCTGCGGCACTGCTGCTGCGGGCATATGCCATCAATCCCCCGACTTCTCTGTCCAGTCGGTGCACGCAGAAGACTTCTCCCCCCAGCTGCTGCTCAAGCAAAGAACACATGTCCTTCTGAGAGTCCAGGCCGGGAAGCTTCAGGCAAATTATTATGTCTCTGTCTTCATATATTATTTCTGCTCTCATTTTTATCACCTGAAATATTGTACAAGCTGGGCAAAAAAATTTCAAGCGGTCTTCCACTATTGGGTGCTTTACACAGTGTTCTTTCTGTCGGTTGACTTCCTTTTCCGGGGATGTTAATATTCTGATGTAGATAAAAATATTTTATATGCCTATTACATATAATTTACCTCTATCATTTTTTCCGCAAGGAGATGGACGAGCTGAGCATTTCAAATATTATCTCACTTCTGGGCGGCGTGGCCCTTTTCCTTTTCGGCATGAACCTCATGGGAGACGGGCTGAAAAAAGTCGCCGGAAACAAGTTGGAGCTGGTACTGTACCGGCTGTCCGGCACCCCCATACGGGGACTTATGCTGGGCACCGGAGTCACCGCCGTCATCCAGTCCTCCTCCGCCACCTCAGTAATGGTGGTTGGTTTTGTGAACTCCGGCATGATGAAGCTAAATCAGGCTATTTCCATCATCCTGGGCGCACTTATAGGCACCAGCGTTACCGGCTGGATAATATGTCTTTCCAGTGTTGAAGGCAGCGGCTGGGTCTCCCTGTTGTCCACCTCCACCATTACCGCCGTTGTGGCAGTGGCCGGCATAGTTCTCAGGATGTTCAGCTCTAAACAGTCCAACCACCACCTGGGAGATATTATGCTGGGTTTTGCGGTGCTGATGTACGGTATGCAGGCCATGAGCTCCGCCGTCTCTCCCCTTAAGGGCAGCCCGGCCTTTATAAATCTGCTCACTTCCTTCTCCAATCCCCTTCTGGGCATACTGGTTGGCGCAGTGTTTACCAGTATTCTTCAAAGCGCCTCCGCTGCCGTAGGTATACTCCAGGCCCTGTCCATGACCGGAGCCATCAGCTTTGCCGTAGCCTATCCCATAATTTTAGGCATTGCCATAGGCGCCGCCGTGCCTGTGCTGCTGTCGGCTCTTGGAGCCAAGGTAGACGGCCGCCGCACCGCCTTGGCCTATCTGGTCATAGAACTGGCTGGAGTGATAATCTGCGGCGGCGCATTTTACGCTCTGGACTTCTTTATGGACTTTGGCTTTAAATATGCGGTGCTGGACACTGTGGGAGTAGCCTTTGTAAACACCGTCTTTCGCCTTGTCACAGCCATTGTGCTTCTGCCCTTTCTCAACGCCCTGGCCTGGCTGGTCTCCGCCCTGGTCAAGGGCAGCCCCTCTCAGAGAGCGGCAGACAGTGAGTTCGACCGTCTGGACCAGCGCTTCCTCCAGCATCCGCCCCTGGCCATTGAGCAGAGCCGCCTCACGGTAAATTCCATGGCCCGCATATCAAAGGAAAATGCCCTGTCCGCTCTGAAGCAGCTTCAGCATTACGACGAGCATGAGATAAAGGAGATAGAGCAGCGGGAGGATCTGGTGGACCGCTATGAGGACCGCATAGGTACTTACCTTGTAAAGCTCAACACCAGAGAATTGGACCGAAAGCAGAACGAGAGCGTCTCAAAAATTCTTCATACCCTCAGCGATTTTGAGCGAGTCAGCGACCACGCTTTGAATCTGGCAGAGGCCGCCGAAGAGATACACAGCAAAGCTTTGGTCTTTTCCCAGGAGGCTTCCCACGAAATGCTGGTGCTGTGCGCTGCTGTGAGCGAGATATTGGAGCTGTCCTTCTCCGCCTTTACCAAGGAAGACAAGAACCTGGCCTATAAGGTGGAGCCTCTGGAGGAACATATAGACAATCTATGCGACGAAATGAAGCTGAGACATGTGGAGCGGCTGCAAAGCGGCTATGCTTCCCTCTCCCAGGGCTTTGTTTTCAATGATATACTTACTAACTGCGAACGGGTGGCTGACCACTGCTCCAACATTGCCATAGCAATGATAGAACTCAGTGCCGACAACTACAGCACTCACGGCTATATCATAGATCTCAAGCAGCAGCGCTCCCATGATTTCGACAAACTCTATGCACAGTTTTCCGAGAAATATAAAATCTAATACCGCAGCTTTGGGGAAGGTCTGGGGCCTTCCCTCCTTTTGTATATTTTTATAGTAAAATTGTCCGTAATAAGTAAGAAATTAGTTGTTTTTAGCTGTTTTTTCTATATACAAATGATTTAACTATTGCTATAATGAGGGCACAATAGAATGAACTGGAGGGATATCCCATGAAAGAACCCACACTTGTCATTCTGGCCGCCGGCATGGGCAGCCGTTTCGGCGGCCTTAAGCAGATAACCGCTGTAGATGAGCACGGCCACGCTATTATTGATTTTTCCCTGTATGACGCATACAGGGCCGGTTTCCGCAAAGTTGTCTTTATCATCAAGCATGAGATCGAGGAGGATTTCAAGAAAGCCATAGGTCGGCGCATGGAAAAATATTTCGACGTGAAATACGCCTTCCAACAGTTGGACATGCTTCCTGAAGGGTACTCAGTGCCTCCCACCAGGACCAAGCCCTGGGGTACCGGCCATGCGGTGCTGTGCTGCAAGGAGCTGGTGGATGGGCCCTTTGCCGTCATCAATGCCGACGACTACTACGGCCGCAGCGCCTATCAATCCCTCTACGATTTTCTTTCCGCCGACAGGCCGGACAACGAGCACGCCATGGTGGCCTACCTGCTGAAGAATACCGTCACTGAAAACGGCTCTGTTGCCAGAGGCATCTGCCAGGTGGAAGACGGATATCTCACCGATGTGGTGGAGCGCACAAAGATCTTTAAGGACGGGAAGGACGCCAAATTCACCGAGGACGGTGAGACCTTCTATCCCCTGTCCGGAGATGTGTACGTGTCCATGAATTGCTGGGCTTTCAGCCACTCCATGTTTGACGAGCTGGAGAAGCGCTTCCCCGCCTGGCTGGATGCGAATCTGCCCGTTAATCCCGACAAGTGCGAATACTTTCTCCCCTTTGTGGCCAACGACATGATAAAGGCCGGTGAGGGAAAAATAAAGGTCCTCAACTGCCATGAGTCCTGGTATGGCATCACCTACAAGGAAGATATGGACAGCGTGGTAAGTGCTATAAAAAATATGCGGGCCCAGGGCATTTATCCCCAGCCCCTGCTGGATTGAGAGGTAAAAAAATGAATGTATTGGTAACCGGCGGCGCCGGGTATATCGGCAGCCACACCTGCGTTGAACTTCTTGAAAAGGGCTACGGCGTTGTCGTAGCGGATAACCTGGTAAACTCCAGTGCCAAGTCTTTGGAGCGTGTACAGCAGATCACCGGCAAATCTCTGGACTTCTATGAAATAGATGTGAGAGACCGGGCTGCTCTGGACCGTATCTTTGAAAAACATGACATTGGCTGCGCCATCCACTTTGCCGGTCTCAAGGCCGTGGGTGAATCCGTTTCCATGCCTCTGGAGTATTACGACAACAATCTCAACTCTACCATCACCCTCTGCCGTGCCATGAGAGACCATGGGGTCAAGAACATCGTCTTCTCCTCCTCAGCCACCGTATATTCCGGAGATAATGATATGCCCCTGAAAGAGAGCTCCCACACCGGCATGTGCACCAACCCCTACGGCTGGACAAAATACATGTCTGAGCAGATTTTGAGAGACACAGCCTTTGCGGACAAGGATTGGGCCGTTGTCCTGCTTCGCTACTTCAACCCCATCGGTGCCCACAGCAGCGGGCTTATCGGCGAAGACCCCAGAGGCATACCCAACAACCTGATGCCTTACATAGCTCAGGTGGCAGTAGGCCGCCGGGATCACCTGAACATTTTCGGCAACGACTACGACACCCCCGACGGCACCGGCGTGCGGGATTATATCCATGTTGTAGACCTGGCCCGGGGCCATGTCTGCGCCATAGAATATATGGAAAAGCATAAGGGCGAGAGCGTCTTCAACCTAGGCACCGGTATGGGCTACAGCGTTCTGGATATGGTAAAAGCCTTTGAGCGGGTCACCGGAGTAAAGATCCCCTATGAAATAGCCCCCCGTCGCCCCGGCGATCTGGCCACCGTATACTCCAGCCCCGACAAGAGCGCCCAGCTCCTGGGCTGGAAGGCCCAGTATAACCTGGACGATATGTGCCGTGACACCTGGGCCTGGCAGTCCAAGAACCCCATGGGCTACGGCGAATAAGTTTTTGATACATGCTTACATGGCGGCAGCTCTCCGGCTACCGCCATGGTCTGTTTTGGAAATGACTGTTCTTATGAAAAAACGATTCTTGACTTCTCTTTTGTTCATCTCCGCCCTGTGCGGTCTCCTGCTTTGCGGCTGCGGCGGAAACGGAGAGCTCTCCGGCGGGAGCATCTCCTCCCCAAGCCCAAGCCCCAGCCAATCCCCCGCCCCCTCCCAGGACGACGTCAGCGCCTCCAAAGCTCCGGGGCCCGCAGCCCCTCAAGTTCTCTGCGTCAATGCCCCGGAGGATATTCAGGACGAGCTCTGCCTGGCGATGGCCCAGCTGTGTCAGCCCCGGGCCATGGATATCAGCGGCCTGGCCCTGGAACAGCCGGAGCTGGATGTGACGAACCTGTATTATGAAATACTGGCTGATCGGCCGGAGCTGAAATACGCCTACAGTATACAGGTGACTGTGGAGGGCTCTCTGCTAAATTGCAGCTTATCCTACATGCCCTACAAAACCGGGGAATATCCGGCGGACTTTCAGGGCGCAGAGGTCCGGGACCTGGGGCAGCTCATCTCCCTTGCCGATGACAATTTAGGCAGCGGCAGTGTCCCCCTGCGCATCACAGCCCCCTCTCTGGAGCCGGATGAGATGAACAAAGCCCTGCAGCAATCCGGGGGCGGATACTTCAGCTGCACTTTGAATCAGGACGCCACCGCCATAGTCTTTGCTCCGCCCCTGGGCATGGATGCCGGGGATTGCCTCCAGGCTCTGGAGGAGGCGGACAAGCTGGCCGACTCCCTCATATCTCAGCTCATAAGCCCGGATATGGGCCAGGAAGAAAAGGCCCGGGCTCTTTATTCCTGGCTGTGCTCCAACGTGGAATACGACCAGAGATATTACAGCGACAGGGCCTCCATGCCCTATGAGTCCCAGACGGCCTTAGGGGCGCTGAGGGACGGCACAGCCATATGCGGCGGCTACTCCCACGCTTTGAAGCTGCTTTTTGAAAAGGCGGGCATTCCCTGCTTCAACGTGACCGGCATATATTACGGCGAAAACCACATGTGGAACATCGCTCAAATAGACGGACGCTGGCTGTGGTTCGACGCCACCTCAGACCGGGGCAGCGACGGGCAGTACGGTTTTTTGCGTTTTGCCTTGGAGGACCTGGACAGGGACAAATACCAATGGGATGAATCCTCTGTCCAGGAGCTGACAGAGGGCTAGGCAGATATAAAAATTAGGTCTTCGGAAAACCCGAAGACCTAATTTTTTGATTATACAATTTTATTCCGTGGGGGCGGGCGTCTCCAGCTGGGGAGCCTCCGTAATATTTACGGGCTTGTTTCTCGGTATCACTATAAGCAGGTGGAGCAGGGCTCCAATGCCGGCAAACAAGGCAGTGTACATCTGACCCAGACCCTGATACAGATTAATACCATAGGCTGCTGCGGCGCAGATCAGGCACAGCAGTGGCGGGACAATAAGGACCAGACGCTTTTTCAGCAGCTCATAACTGCCCACTATACTGAGCAGGCCCAGCAGGCCGCCGATAACTGCAAGGGAGTTTATAATATACAGCATTCTGTGGTCGTATTCTGCACTGCTGCGGTGCTGTTCCAGAAAGCTCCTGACGCTGTCTCCCAGCTCCCCACCTTCATTGACCATAGCCTCTATCTCGCTCTCCTGCATGAGGATTATGCGGGCGGAGCGGCGCTCGTCTTCCAGCTCCTTCAGTTCGTCCACGCTCACCAGCATCTTGTCCAGCTTATCGGCCTCAGCGTCCAGCTTTTCCTTGTTTTCTTCCAGCTCTTCCGCCTCATCCTCCAGCTGGCCCATGTTGTACCACAGCAGCTCCAGCTGGTGCTGGAGCTCGTTTTCACCCTTCTTCAGGGCTTCCTCGCCGGAGACGATTTTCCGCTTGGCCGCCTCCAGCGCTGCTTGGCCCTGCTGGAGCTGGCTCTCCATTGCAGTGACATTTGTCTGCATAGCAGTCGGAATCTGGACAGCTGCAAGCAGCTCCTGCTTATACTGTTCCAAAGCAGTCTTTACCGTCTCTAAATCGGTGTCAGCTTCAAACTCCGGTATATTAACAGATGCGCTGCCAATTCCGGCTACCAGTTCCGGGGCAGTGGCCTCAATCTGCTTGAGCGCCATATTAAGACCCATTACTGCAGTGTTCACTCCTGAGCTGCTGTCGGCAATTTCCTTATTGACTGCTTCTATAGCACTATCGGCCTGGACTTTCCAGTCTGCGTATTTTTGGTTGTATTCACTTAATTTTTCGTCGTAGGCAGCTTTCTCCTGGTCATACTGTTTTTTTAGTTCATCGTATGCCGCCTTGTCGAGATCATACTGAGCCTTGAGAGCATTATACTCTTCCAGCTTCTTGTTGTACTCAGCTTTCTCCTCTTCTGTGGCATTCTCTCCCGGGGCCACAGGTTCAGTGGGTGCAGTAGGTGCAGTAGGCTCAGTAGGCGCCTCCCCAGGATGCTGGGGTTTTTCAGGGATATTATTCAGTTGGGCTATCATCCCGGGAATTTTATCTGCACTGTCCTGCAAAGGTGCGGTAAGAGCCTGTATCTGGCCTATCCCAGCGGTCAGCATATCTTTATTTGCTTCAAAGGCAGCCACGGATTGGTTAAGCAATGTTTCCTGCTGTGCAAGCTGCTGCTTGCCGCTCTCCAGTTCCTGTTTGGCCGCATCCAGCTGGGCTTTCCCGTCGGTAATCATGTCCACCCCCATGGTGTAGCCCCCCATTGTGGCGGTGTGGGTGGCAAGATCCGTGCGGTGCTGGGCTGCCTCCTCGTCGTGCTCCTCCTGGAGCCGCTCCAGCTCTTCATAAGCTTCGTCATAGCTTATAGAGTTTTCAAGCTTGGCGTCCAGTTCTTCATATTCATTGAGCTTATCCTCAACACGCTGACAATATTCAAGGCTTTCCTGCAGCGTTCCGTCGGCCTTACTGAAGCCAAGAGCGCCATTAATGAGCATAAAACTGCTGAGCAGTGCAAGCACAATGGCAAATACTCTGGCAAGAGCCGGGTGCTTCACATTCCATTCCTCCCAATCTACATACTGTCTTGGTATTATATCAGCCATTTATGAAAAAATCATGTATATCCTAAAAACTTTCCCTTTATTTTACCGTTAAATTCGTGTATAGTTTTTAAAGCGGCATTTTACAGACTATGGGGAGGTTCCAAGTGAAACTGAGTTTTGCCCCTATGGAGGGTATAAGCAGCTATATATATCGCAGTCTCCACGCCCGTTTCTTTGGCGGTGTGGAGGAATATTTTGCGCCCTTTATAGCTCCGGACGGCAATGGAAGCTTCAAGGCCTCCTCCCTGAGGGACATCCTGCCGGAGAACAACAGGGATATAAATCTGGTGCCTCAGCTGCTGGTGAACTGGCCGGAACCCTTTATTCATGTCGCCGGGGAGCTGGCAGCTATGGGATACAGGGAAGTCAATCTGAATATCGGCTGCCCTTCCGCCACGGTGGTGGCCAAGCACAAGGGCTCCGGTATGCTGCTGGACCTGGCTGGGCTGGACGCCTGCCTCAATGAAATATTCAGCCGCTCTGTCCCGGCTGTGTCCATAAAAACCCGTATGGGTATGGAGACTACGGAGGAATTTCCCGGCATCCTGGAGATTTACAAAAAATATCCCCTCAAGCGCCTGATAATCCATGCCCGGGCACGCTCCGGCATGTACAAAAGTTCGGTGGATGTACCCGGCTTTCTCTCCGCTTTGGGAGACTGCCCCTGGCCCGTGTGGTATAACGGGGACATTTTCTCCCCAAGTTCACCGGAAGAGCTGGGCCTGACGGAGGCTCCTCTGGCCGGGCTGATGCTGGGGCGGGGTGCTGTGGCAGACCCGGCTCTGTCCAGAGTGCTCAGTGGCGGTCCGGTTCTGGATGTACTGGAACTGGAGGCTTTTCACGACGCTCTGCTGGAGGCATATCTGGAGGCCGGCTACGACGGTCGGGCCGCTATGGCCCGGCTCAAGGAGCTTTGGTTTTACATGCTGTATAAGTTCCCGGACAGCCGCCGGGAATCGAAAGCCCTGCTGAAGTCCCAGAATCTGCCGGATTACCGGTCCGCCGCCTCCGCTCTCTTTCGCAGCGGAAAATTTTCCCCGGAATGCAGTTTCAGCCAATGAGGCCGGCCCATACACGGGCAGCTTCACTGGCTGAGTTTTTTATACTTTTACTTTCTATTTTCCCAGGTTTTCCTCACATGTCCATAGCCATGCGGCAGTAGTAGTTAAACTGGCGTTCCCGCTCCAGAGTGCTGGGGTCCATGTGCCCCGGGTAGACTTCATAGTCCCCTTTCAGCTGACACAGCTTCTTCAGGGACCTGAGCTCCTCGTCCATATCCCCGCCGGGAAAATCAGTACGCCCGCAGCTGCCTTTGAAGAGAGTATCCCCGGTAAAGAGAGCGTTCTGGCAGCGGATGCTGACCCCGCCCTGGGTGTGGCCCGGAGTGGCAAATATCTCAAAGCGCAGGGAGTCCAGCTCAACCACATCCCCCTGGTCGTAATACTCTCCGCCTTCCGGCAGTTGGAAGCGCATGTAGCCGCTCTGGTCATAGCGGGCATCGTCCTTCTTGTTCATATAGACCTTGGCGCCGGTCTCCTCCGCCACTGCGTTTACGGCTCCCACGTGGTCATAATGACCATGGGTTATCATGATTATTTTGCACTTAAGATGGTTGGACTCGATATAGTCCAAAATGGTGTTGGACTCCTCGCCGGGGTCAATCACGGCGCAGTTCAGGGTCTCCTCGTCGGTAACCACATAGCAATTGGTCTCCAAATGGCCAACGGGAAGGGTCTTGATGAGCATTTCATTTCCTCCTGTTTATAGTTCGTTGGTATCCAGTATTATAGTAACGGGCCCGTCGTTCACCGAGGCCACCAGCATTTCGGCTGCAAAGACCCCTGTCTCCACCTTGAAGCCCCGCTCCCGGCAGCGCTGTATGACCAGCTCATAGAGGGGCACGGCGGTCTCCGGCCGGGCGGCCTTGGAAAAGCCCGGGCGGCGGGATTTGCAGTCGGCAAAAAGGGTGAACTGACTGATTATCAGCAGCTCCGCCCCGGCATCCGTGGGGTTCAGATTCATTTTGCCGTTTTCGTCCTCAAAGACTCTCAGGCCGCATATCTTGTCGGCTATCTTCTCCGCCTGGGCCGGACCGTCATCCTGATGGACGCCCAGCAGCACCAGGAAGCCCTTACCTATACTGCCGTGTATCTGTCCTTCTATTTCCACGGAGGCGGACTTGACTCTTGTAACAACTGCCCTCATTTTCTTTACTCCTTTATTTGTTGCCGTTTCTCACCACGCTGCTGACCCCAGGAATAGCGGCAAGGCGGCCCATGATATATTTCAGCTCTCCGCTCCCTTTGACTTCAAGAGAAACGGTGGTCAGGGCCAGACCCGCCCCTGTGTCTCTGGCTGTGAGGGAGCGGACCTTGGCGTTAATGGAATTGAGCATGGAAGCAATATCCAGGACCAGGCCGGAGCGGTCCTTGGACACAATGGTGATGGTAGTCACGTAGCTGTCGGTGATACTGTCCGCCCAGGAGACATGGACCCAGCGGCCCTGATTTTCCGGCTGATTCATCAGCTGGATGCAGTTGGTGCAGTCTCTCCTGTGGATAGAAACCCCCTGACCCCGGGTGATAAAGCCGATTATATCGTCTCCCGGCACCGGGGTGCAGCAGCGGGAGAACTTTACAAGACAGTTGCTCAGGCCCTCCACCAGTATTCCGTGGACGGGCTTGCCGGTCTTCTTGGCGTTTGTCTCCCGGCGTTCAGCTGCCTCAGACACCTTGTCCAAAGCGGTCTTCTTGTCCGGCTTGGCTCTAAGTTCGTCTCTGATCCGGTTGGCCACTCTGGTGGCGGTAATACCGCCATAGCCTATGGCCGCATAGATATCCTCCAGATTTGAGAAGGAAAACCGCTTGAGTATTGGGGCGATAGCCTCAGTGTCCTGGGCATCGTCCAGAGTGAGGCCGTTGTGCTTGAGCTCTGCTTCCAGCATTTCCCGGCCGCGGATTACATTCTCCTCCCGGCGCTCCTTCTTGAACCACTGCTTTATCTTGGTGCGGGCAGAGCCGCTCTTTGCATAGTTAAGCCAGTCCCGGCTGGGGCCAGGGGCGTTTTTGGAGGTACGAATCTCCACTATATCCCCGTTTTGCAGAACATGGTCGTAAGTGACGATACGGCTGTTTACCTTTGCCCCCACCATACTGTTGCCCACATCGGAATGGATGTTATAGGCAAAGTCTATGGGCGTGGCCCCGGCAGGCAGGTTTATCACATCGCCCTTGGGGGAGAATACAAAGACCTCGTCGGCAAACATGTCTATCTTCAGATTGTGGAGGAAGTCCTGGGCGTCGGACTCCTGCTGGTTTTCCAGCAGTCTTCTGACCCAGGCAAATTTATCCTCATCCCCCTCCCGGACCGCGGAAGCGCCGCTGCCCATTTTGTACTTCCAGTGGGCGGCGATGCCGTACTCGGCGGTGTAGTGCATCTCCCAGGTACGTATCTGCACTTCAAAGGGGATGCCCTCGCTGCCGATAACGGTGGTGTGTACGCTCTGGTACATGTTGGGCTTTGGGGTGGATATATAGTCCTTGAATCGTCCGGGCACGGGGTTGAACATGTCGTGGATAATGCCCAGCACATTGTAGCAATCGGGGATATTGTCCACTATCACCCGGAAGGCACAGAGGTCAAAGATGCCGTCGATATCCAGTTTTTGTGCGTACATCTTCCGGTATATGCTGTAGACATGCTTTATGCGGCAGTAGATGGTAGACTTGACACCCTCGGCATCCAGTCTGGTCTGTATCTTCTCCTTTACGCTGTCCATGAAGCGCTCCAGCTCGTCCATCTTCTTCTCCAGGGAAGAGGTTATCTCCCTGTAGCCCGCCGGGTCCAGGTATTGCAGGGACAGATCCTCCAGCTCCCACTTGGCCCGCTGCATGCCCAGGCGGTGGGCAATGGGGGCATAGATTTCCATGGTCTCCAGGGATTTGGAGCGCTGCTTCTCCGGAGACTGATAGGCCATGGTACGCATATTGTGGAGGCGGTCGGCAATCTTTATGAGGATGACCCTGATGTCCTTGGACATAGCCATGAGCATCTTGCGCAGATTTTCCATCTGCTCGTCTTCCTTGCTGGTATACTGCACCCGGGTCAGCTTAGTGACCCCTTCCACTATATCCGCCACAGCATCTCCAAACTGCTTGGCGATATCTGCATGGGTAAGGCTGGTGTCCTCAATAACATCGTGGAGCAGGGCGGAAACCACCGAATCCTCGTCCAAGCCCATGTCAACAGTAATGTCCGCTGCGGCCACGCAGTGGGTAACATAGGGGGAACCGTCCTTCCTCAGCTGGCCCTCGTGGGCACTGCGGGCCATCTCATAGGCGGCCTTTATCCGCTCCAGATTCATTCCGGGGCAGTTCTCTTTTATTTTATTTGTCAGGTCCTGGAACATTTTATCCGGGTCCAGAAGGGTATTCTTTTTTTCTTGCTGCTTATCCATTTTGTCCCTCTCAACTCAAATAGCCGTGAAGCGTCTTCATCAGCCTGGTCCCCTCCAGATCCGCCTTGCCGCCGATGTCGGCAGGGGCTGCGGAGAAAATGCTCCCGTCCGGGCTGGAGAGCAGTCCTGTCTCCAGCAATGCCATAAGGCAGAGGCAAAAACGTTCAGGCTCCATGTTGGCCAGGCACTGGCCTATCACATGGGCCGTATCCTTGGCCACGGAAAAGCCCTTGCCCATGGAACGCCACAGGCGCACAAAGTCCGCGCGCTCCGGGCAATACCTGGAAGCGGCCCACAGCGCCTGCTCGTCACGGCAGAGAATGGCATCGCACAGAGCTCTCGGGTCATGGCGGCGCATTGCCGAGGCCACAAGCTGCACAGACACATTGCCTCGGTATTCATTTATCTGTGGTCTGAATGCCAGGTCCACCAGCTCTCCCTCGTGAAGGCCCAGCTCATCCAGCTTGTGGGAGAAGAATATGCCGTCAATGTGCTTTGAGCCGAAACGTATCCGGAAGCGCAGATGGCGGCCGCCCCCCACCTGGGAGGCCGTCTCCAATCTGGCGGCACTGATGCACATAAGGGGCTTGGGATTTGCATTGCCGTAAGGCTCCAGCAGATCCAGGCTTCTTACGTTTTCCACGCTCAGCAGTTCCGGGTCTGTTATCAGCAGGTCGCACTGGACCTCCGGGATACTCTCGGGTCTGTTCTGGCTGTAATACTCCGCCAGAGCCTCCCGGAAAGCATCCAGTTCCTCTTTCTTTATATTAAGTCCTGCGGCCAGGGCATGGCCGCCGAAACCCAGCAGATGCTCCGAGCAGGCGTTGAGGGCATCGAAAAGATTGAAGCCCCCATAGCTGCGGCAGGAGCCCTTGCCCAAGTCTCCGTTGAGGCAGATCATTATCGCCGGCAGAGAGTACTGCTCCGCAAGACGGGAGGCGGCAATGCCTATTACCCCCTGATGCCAGTTCTCACTTGCCAGGACTATAGGGCTGTCCGGAGTCTTGCCGGAAAGAAGCTGGTTTGCCTCCTGCCAGATCTCAGTCTCTATATTCTGCCTGCGGCGGTTCAGCTCGCAAAGCTCCACCGCAAGCTCTGTAGCGGTAGTCATATCCTGACTCATAAGCAGCTTTGCGGCAGTTGCCGCATGGCCCAGGCGGCCTGCGGCATTGAGCCGGGGCGCCAGGCTGTATCCCACGCTGGAAGCATTGAGCTTCCTGGCGTCCATGGAGGACTCCCGGAGCATGGCTGCTATGCCCGGCCTGGGTGAGCTCGTAAGTCTCTCCAGGCCGTACTTTACCAGATAGCGGTTCTCATCCACCAGGGGCATCACGTCCGCCACCGTGCCTATGGCAACCAAGTCGGCATATCTTTCCAGTATAGTACGGCTATCCCCTTCGCAGGCGCAAACCAGCTTCAGGGCAACTCCAACCCCCGCCAGGTTCTTATTAGGGTAATTGTCCCCATCCTGTTTACAGTCTATAACAGCCACAGCCTTGGGCAGAGCTTCCGCCCGACATTCATGGTGGTCTGTGATGACCATGTCTATGCCCAGCTTTAAGGCATAGGCCGTCTCTTCCACTGCCGTAATACCGCAGTCAACAGTAATCACCAGGCTGACTCCCTGGCTCTTCAGGCTGTCCAGAGCGGCACAGTTGAGGCCGTAGCCCTCCTCGTTTCTATCCGGTATGTAGGGTATACAGTTCAGGCCCTTGGAGCGCAGGTAATCTGTCACCAGGCAGGTGGATGTTATGCCGTCCACATCGTAATCTCCGTAGACTGCCACAGTTTCTCCAGCCTCAATAGCCTTGAGTATACGGTCCCGTCCCTTGTCCATGTTAACCATGAGCATAGGGTCGTGGAGGCATTCTTCCCCGCCGTAGATAAGTTCCCTGGCCTGCTGAAGAGTCTTTACCCCCCGCAGTGCCAGCACTGCCGTTAGCAGCGGGGCAAAGCCTGCCTGTTCCAGCTCCGGCGTGGGCTCTGGTCTGACAAAGGGTACCTTCCAGTCCTTATCTTTTTTCATACGCTTTCTACATCTCTTAAATATATTTTAATGATTGATTTTATCAGAAAAGCGCAGCTAATTCAATAGCACCGGCTAAAAAAGATAAAACGTATGGAAAAAACTGTATACTACATGCACCTTGCAAGGGAGAGCTTCAGCGGCAGTATTCCTCCAGATGGCGGATGCTCACAGGCTCTCTGTCCCCCTTGGCACAGTGCTCCACAGCTTCCTCCGGCGTCCGGCAGAGGGCAAAAAGCTCAAGGCAGCTTCTGCTCATGAAGCCGGACTCCGCCGTTTTCTCCAGCATCTCCACCATAGGGTCAAAATATCCCAGGGTATTGAGCAAAGCCATGGGCTTTGAGTGGCGGCCCAGCTGCTTTAAAGTCAGAGTCTCGAAAAACTCCTCATAGGTGCCTATGCCCCCCGGCAGAGCGATAAAGGCCTCTGCCTTGTCCTCCATGAGCGTCTTGCGCTCGGACATGGTCTCGGTAAAAATCAGCTGGCCGTAGTCCTTCAAAAGTATTCCCGGCTCGTCAAAAAAGCGGGGCGCTATGCCCACTATGTCTCCCCCGGCTTTCCGCACCCCTCTGGCGCAGGCGCCCATGAGCCCGCTGGCTCCGCCGCCAAAGACCAGGGTATGGCCCGCCTTGGCCATGGCCAGGCCCAGAGCCTCGGCCTGTTCAAAATATACATTGTCCAGTCTGTTGCTGGAGGCGCCGAAAACGCAGATATTCATAGTGAGTCCTCCGTCTCTGTTTTTAAAATTTTAATTCAGCTGCACAAATTGAATTATAGCATCCCGGTCCCCTCTTGAAAAGGCCCGGGATTTAATGTATTATTGAAAAGATTTGGAGGCCTTTATGAAGAGACTTTTTACGGTTTTACTGATATTATCCCTGACCCTGCCTTTAAGCGGCTGCAAGGGAGGCTGCTATGAAAGCGGCAGCGGCGAGCTGAGCATTGTCACCACTGTATTCCCGGCCTTTGACTTTGCCAGGGAGATAGCCGGGGAGCAGGCCAGCATTTGCCTGCTTATTCCACCCGGTTCCGAATCCCACAGCTTTGAACCTACAGCCCAGGACATTCTGCGTATCCAGAACTGCGATCTTTTAATTTGCAACGGCGGGGAGTCAGAGGTCTGGCTGGAGGATATGCTGGAGGGCCTGGATGGGGATAAACCCAGGGTGGTGATGCTGGACTGTGTCCAGGCTCTGGAAGAGGAAGTCAAGGAAGGCATGCAGGCCCAGGCCCATGAGCACGAAGAGGAAGAGGCTGAGGACCACGGCCATGAGCCGGAATACGACGAGCACGTATGGACTTCTCCCAGGAATGCCGCTCTCATTTCCCGGGCTATATCGGAGCGCCTGTGCTCCATAGACCCGGAAAACGCGGAGTATTACACCTCCCGCTGCGACAGCTACTGTGACTCCCTTCTGGCTCTGGATGAGGACTTCCGCAGTCTGTTTCAGGAGCTTGGGAATCCCACCATGATTTTTGCCGACCGTTTTCCCGTCCGCTATTTTGTAGAGGAATACGGGCTGGACTACTACGCCGCCTTCCCCGGCTGTGCCGAACAGGCGGAACCCTCTGCCCGCACCGTGGCTTTTCTCATAGACAAAGTCAGGGAGGAAAATACCCCGGCGGTATTTTACATTGAGTTTTCAAATCAAAAGATGGCGGATGTAATATGCGAGGACACCGGCTGTAAAAAGCTGCTGTTCCACTCCTGCCACAATGTGACCAGGCAGCAGCTGGATGAAGGCGTCAGCTATCTGGGCCTTATGAGAAAAAATCTGGAGACACTGAAGGAGGCCTTTGGCTGATGGCAATTTTGGAATGCAAGGACCTTTGCTTTTCCTATGAGGGGAAGAGGGTGCTGGAGGGCGTGAACTTCTCCCTCAATGCAGGGGATTACCTCTGTGTGGTGGGAGAGAACGGCTCCGGCAAATCCACTTTGATAAAAGGCCTTCTGGGCCTCAAGGCCCCGGAGGAGGGCAGCATCAAGCTGTCCGACGGGCTGAAAGCTACGGAGATAGGTTATCTGCCCCAGCAGACCCAGGTGCAGAGGGATTTTCCTGCCAGCGTATATGAAGTAGTGCTCTCCGGCTGCCTGAATTCTCTGGGCTCCTCTCTGTTTTATACCAAGGCCCTGAAGCAGCGGGCCCTGGAGAATATGGAGCGCATGGGTATAGACGAGATAAAAAACGAAAGTTACCAGACTCTGTCCGGCGGCCAGCAGCAGCGGGTGCTCCTGGCCCGGGCCCTCTGTGCCACAAAAAAGCTCTTGCTTCTGGATGAGCCGGTGACGGGCCTGGACCCCATAGCCAGCGGAGAGATGTACAACCTGATAAAGCTCATCAATCTGTGTGACAACATCTCCGTTATAATGGTATCCCACGACATCCATGAGGCGGTGCGCTACGCCACTCACATCCTCCATCTGGGGCACAAGCAGCTCTTTTTCGGCACTGCCGCCGAGTATAGGGAGAGCAGCCTGGCCCGTCGTTTTCTGGGAGGTGACCGCATATGAGCCAACTTATTTTCATGTTCTCCTACCACTTCATGCAGCGGGCTCTTGTCGTGGGTATCATGGTATCCCTCTGCGCCGCTCTGTTGGGGGTTTCTCTGGTTTTAAAGCGCTACTCCATGATAGGCGATGGGCTGAGCCATGTGGGCTTCGGCGCCCTGGCCATAGCTTCGGCGCTGAATCTGGCTCCTCTGGCCGTGGCCGTACCGGTGGTGGTAGCGGCAGCAATATTGCTGCTTCGTTTAAGACAGAATGCTGCGGTAAAAGGCGATGCGGCCATAGCCATGATATCCAGCAGCGCTCTGGCCATAGGCGTCATATCCCTATCCCTCTCCACCGGGATGAACACCGAATTGTCTAGCTACATGTTTGGCAGCGTTCTTTCCCTCAGCAGTGAGGATGCCGTGCTCAGCGTGATACTTTCGCTGGCAGTGCTGAGCCTGTTCCTGCTCTTTTATCCCCGGCTCTTTGCCGTCACCTTTGATGAGAGCTTCAGCCGAGCCACCGGCACCAGGACCGAAGTCTACAACACCCTGCTGGCTGTGCTCACCGCCGTCACTGTGGTGCTGGGCATGCGTATGATGGGCGCCCTGCTCATCTCCAGCCTTATCATCTTCCCCGCCCTCTCCGCCATGTGCGTCTGCCGCAGCTTTAAATCCGTAGTTATCAGTTCGGCAGTGATATCCGTGTTCTGTTTCCTTGTAGGTCTTGTCTTCTCCTATTTCTTTGAAACTCCCACAGGGGCCAGCATCGTCGTAGCCGACCTGGTCTGCTACGGAATCTTCCGACTGCTGGGAAGAAAATAAGACCGGCTTCTCCTTTTCCCCGGGGCCCGGACAATATGAATAATAAAGTTTCGGCCGCAGCTTTAAAGAAGCTGCGGCCGTGTTCATATGTGTTGTCTCTTTCTGCCTTCAGCAGAGTTTGGCAGTATATTCTGCGGTTCTCCGTCTGGCCGCCGATTACGGCCTCCAGAACCGGAACCGGATTATCTCATGCAAAGCTCTCCGCCAGCCAAGTACTCACCAGTTTGGAATCTATATTCATCCCACTGGCAATAAAGGCAATGGCCTCGTTCTGGTTCATGGAGCGCATACGTTCGAAATTCGTGAGCTTATGGTCAGGAGCGTTGCTGCCTTCACCATAGCTGCGGCCCTCGATATATCCGCAATCGTAACACATATGCAGGTCGTACTTCCGGTGGCTGTCCACATGCATTTCGCTTCCGCAGCGGGGGCATTTCATACTTATCTCCTCCTTGATATAATTGCTTTGCCGTCAGATCGCTTTCGCCTTATCTATCGGCATGTTTAAAATAGCACTTTGTTAAATATAAGTCAATAACATTCTGTGAATTTTTCATAGATTTTCTGTTGTCATTTTGTATAAATTTATTAAAGTTTAGTGCACAAAGCAAAAGGCAAGCCCCATTCACGGCTTGCCTTTTAGCAGTTTTTACTTTCTTAATCCTTCAGTTTTGTTTCGGAAAACAGTTGATTTCGGAAATTGATCCATATATACAGTGTAAAAAATACTTTGTTATATTTTTGTCTAATATCCCCAAGTTTGCAGCTTCCAGTTTCCGTCTCCATTGCGGGTCAGGACCCAGAGCCACTTGCTGTAGGTACTGTTGGGGTTCAGGCTGCCGTCTCCTCCGCTGCCGTCCACATCGAAGCTGGAGGTGAGCACGGCTGCCTCATCCGCCTGGTACTGCTCCGCCCAGTCCCCGCTCTGCTTTTGGGAAAGGGCCTCGTCATACTTGAGTTCAAGCAGGGTGCAGCCTTTGAACTCCCGGCGGAAAGTACTCTCCACGGTATCCATCATCTGCTCTATCTCCGCCTGGGAATACAGGCTGCTCTCCCCTATTATACGCTTGGTCTGGCTGGTATCTCCGCCGCCCATCAAGCGCTGGGAGAACATTCCCGCCAGAGCGATCAGTATCAGCAGCAGCCAGAGTCTCAGCTTCTTTTGGTCTTTCATGGCTTCCCTCCTTTTTCCCGATTTTAACACAGTGTAGCTATACATTCAAGGTACTGGACAAGCAGGCCTGCATAGGGTAAAATCTGGATACGGACTTTAAAAAGTATAGTTAGAAGGAGATCGACCATGCGTTATATAGAGGTTACGGTGAACACTCCGGCGGAGGATATTGACCTGCGCTGCCAGCAAATGGCGGACATGGGAGCCGGGGGCTTTGTGATAGAAAATGAAGAGGACTTTGAGGAGTTTTTGGAAAACAACCACCAGTACTGGGACTATGTGGACCGGGAGCTGGAGGACAAGTTCAAAGGTATCAGCCGCATCAAGTGCTATCTCACCGACGACAGTGATGGCCAGGAGATACTGCGGAAAATCAAGGCCGCCTATGGAGACATTGAGACCGCCTTTGTGGAGGACAGCGACTGGGAGAACAACTGGCGGGAGTACTACAAGCCCATCCACGTTGGGGAAAAGCTGGTGGTGGTGCCGGAGTGGGAGGAGATACCTCAGGATGGCCGCCTGCCTTTGCGCCTGGATCCGGGTCTCATCTTCGGCACCGGCAGCCACGCCACCACCCGCATGTGCCTAGCAGCTCTGGAAAAATATTCCCATCCCGGGGTGAAAGTTTTGGACCTGGGCTGCGGCAGCGGCATACTGGGTATTGGAGCCCTTATCCTTGGCTGTGACAGCTGCTTTGGTGTGGACGTTGACCCCAAAGCCCCGGCGGTGGTGATGTCCAACGCCGCCTTGAACGGAATAGGCCCGGACAGGATGCAGGTCTGCGCCGGGGATATAATTGCAGATACATCCCTCCAGAAGTATCTGGGCAGCGGCTATCATCTGGTGCTGGCCAACATTGTTGCGGATGTTATTATCCCCCTGTCGGCAGTGGTCCGCCGCTTTATGGCGGAGGGGGCGGTCTTCATCTGCTCCGGCATAATAGAGCACCGCTGGCCGGAGACAGAGGCGGCGCTGAAGTCCGACGGCTTTGAGATACTGGAGCACCGTTCGGAGGACGAATGGCACTGCTTCGTCTGCCGCTGAGAAGATGCCTCTGCTTTCTATAGAGTGTAAAAAACCGACGGGCCGAAATAAATCGGTCCGTCGTTTGAGACTGCTAAAAAAGCCTCGCAAAGTTTTTTAACCCTGCGAAAAAATAATTTCAATCGTTTTCCGCGGCGACATGTGCGTCGCGGAAAACACTTCTCACGGAGCGGAGTGTCGAATTGTACGCCGTAGGCGTACAACCGAGGCATGAAGCGCAGTGCAAGCCTTTTTATCAAAGAAGGTTTGGCCTTCTTTGATAAGCTGAACCGACGGGCCGAAATGAATCGGTCCGTCGGCTGTATCATATATTTCAGGGGTTCATGGTGTAGTTGGGAGCTTCCTTGGTGATGTAGATGTCGTGGGGATGGCTCTCCTTGAGACCGGCGCTGGTGATACGCACAAACTTGCTGTTGGTGCGCAGCTCCTCGATATTGTGAGCGCCGCAGTAGCCCATGCCGGAGCGCAGGCCGCCCATCATCTGGTATATGGTCTCGGAAACAGCTCCCCGGAAAGGCACACGGCCTTCCACACCTTCGGGAACCAGCTTCTTGTTGTTGGTCTGGAAGTAGCGGTCCTTGGAGCCGTTCTGCATGGCGCCCAGGCTGCCCATGCCTCGGTAGACCTTGAACTGACGGCCCTGGTAGACTTCCATGTCGCCGGGGGCCTCCTCGCAGCCTGCCAGCATGGAACCCATCATCACAACCTTTGCACCGGCAGCTATGGCCTTGACGATGTCTCCGGAGTACTTTATACCGCCGTCGGCAATTACGGGGATGCCGTACTTGTCGCCCATCTCGGCACACTGGAGCACAGCGCTTACCTGGGGCACGCCTATGCCGGCCACAATACGGGTGGTGCAGATGGAGCCGGGGCCTATACCAACTTTAACGCAGTCGGCACCGGCCTTTATCAGGGCCTCGGTGGCCTCGGCAGTAGCCACATTGCCGGCTATCAGCTGGATGTCGGGGAACTTCTCCTTCACCTTTCTCACGCAGTTCATGATGTTGGCGGAGTGGCCGTGGGCGCTGTCCAGCACCAGCACATCAACTCCGGCATCGATAAGGGCGGCGGAGCGGTCCAGCACGTCCTTGGTGATGCCTATGGCGGCAGCGCACAGCAGACGGCCGGCGGAGTCCTTGGCGGAGTGGGGGTACTTCAGGACCTTCTCAATGTCCTTGATGGTGATAAGGCCCTTGAGCTTGTAATCCTTGTCCACTATGGGAAGCTTCTCTATACGGTTCTTCTGGAGGATGGCCTTGGCCTCGTCAAGGGTGGTACCCTCCAGGCCGGTAATGAGGTTGTCACGGGTCATGACCTCCTCAATGCGGCGGCTCATATCGGTCTCGAACTTCATATCTCTGTTGGTGATGATGCCTATAAGATGGCCCTCGTCGTCCACGATGGGAACGCCGGAGATGCGGAACTTGCCCATCAAGGCGTCGGCATCGCCCAGAGTATGGCCGGAATTAAGGTAAAAGGGGTTGGTGATGACGCCGTTCTCGGAACGCTTGACCATGTCCACCTGCTCTGCCTGGGTGTCAATGCTCATGTTCTTATGGATAACACCTATACCGCCCTCTCTGGCAACGGCTATAGCCATGCGGTACTCGGTAAC